>NZ_SGTV01000138.1:0-388 GCF_005435035.1 Halorubrum sp. SD690R
CTCCGGGCGTCGGCCACGTTGGGCCGCTCCTCGTGGCCCGCTGTACCGGTTGCGAGAAGACCTCGAAGAAGCGAACGACGGAGATTGTCGGTGACCGGTCGAGCGGATCGTTCCAGCACGTGTGTCACACTTGCCAGCTGGTCACCTGGTGGAACATTCTTGAGGTCGTCGACGACGACCAGAACGACGAGCCCGAGCTCGTCACGGACGGCGGAGAGGACGACGGCCCGATCGATGTTCACGGTCACGACGTGTACCCCGAACAACGCTCCGTGCTCCCGTGTCCCGTCTGTGGCGACTCAGTCGAGGCGTACTACCTCGGTAGCCGGAACTCTCTCGTACACGGCGACCAGCCCCGAGAGACCGTCGTCTCCGGGTGGGTGTGTCC
>NZ_SGTV01000139.1:0-448 GCF_005435035.1 Halorubrum sp. SD690R
ATCGCGAAGAAGGCGCCGCCGAGCACCAGCACGAGCACGGCGATCTCGCGGGGCGTCATAGCACCCCCCCGCGCTCGACCTGGAACTTCGAGATGGCGATGCTGAGCAGGAAGTTCAGCAGGGCGTACACCAGCGCGATGTCGAGCGCGCCGGGTTCGCCGATAGCGGCCGCGATCAGCGCGATCACGATCACGACGTTCGAACCGATGAAGTTGATCGCGATCACGCGGTCGGGCATCGTCGGCCCGACGATCGCCCGGTAGATCCCCACTAAGGAGACGAGGATGAACACCGTGGCGGCGCCGAGCAGGACCTGCTCGATCATTCCTCGGCCTCCTCCTCCTGTCGGCGCTCGAACGGGCTGGGGATCCGGGCGGCCGCGCGGCCGTAGAACACGAACCGGACCGCGCGTTCGAGCGCCGACAGGAGGAGGAGGCCGAGGAATGAT
>NZ_SGTV01000140.1:0-448 GCF_005435035.1 Halorubrum sp. SD690R
TGTACATCGTCGCCGACCTGCTGCAGCTCGGAGGGTTGACAGAGTGACACTGAAAGACATCGCGAAGGATCCGCTGACGCAGGTGTCGGCGGGACTTGGCGCGATCGCCGCGGTGCTGAACCCGGAGGTCGTGTGGGCGCTGACGGACGCGCTCATCGCCTCGGGGCCGCAGTTATTCTCGGCTATCTCGGTGGGGGCGCTGACGCTCCCCCAGGTCCTGCCGCCGTCGTCAACGGGAGAGTGGGCGGTCGTCGCGGCCGCTCTCGTCTTCTTGGCGTATCTGGGTCAGCAGATCTGGAGCAACATCGATCGAGAAGTATGAGACACACTCACAGCGGACGAACCGAGTTGAATCGGACACGAACGAACGGAGGTGAACCATGTCGGCGGTGACGCTGGCGCTGGGCGTGCTCGCGGTGGGCGCGCTGGTCTACGTGGTTGGCGTCGA
>NZ_SGTV01000141.1:0-412 GCF_005435035.1 Halorubrum sp. SD690R
AGGAGCGAGTACATCGTGTCGGAGGCCTCGTTCTCGTAGAACAGGTAGTTCACGTCGTCGAGCGCGACGATCAGCACTTCGTCCTCCTCGACGAGCCGGTCGGTCACCTGCTCGAACAGCTTCTTGAACGAGACGCCGGAGGAGGGTGGCTCGTAGTCGAACACGCTCTGGAACAGCCGGGAGAACACCGCGTAGCGGGTGGAGTCGACCTGGCAGTTCACCCGGACGGTGCGGACGTCCGGCGCCTCGACGCCGAGCTCGCCGAACAGCTTCTGAACCGCGGTGGTTTTGCCGGTGCCGGGGGGGCCGCGGATCACGGTGTTGAGCGGGCGGGAGCCCCGCACCGCGGGCCGGAGCGCGTACTTCAGGCTCTCGAGCTGGCTCTCGCGGTGTTCGAACGTCTCGGGGACGT
>NZ_SGTV01000142.1:0-445 GCF_005435035.1 Halorubrum sp. SD690R
GGAACGTCAGTCCCAGCTCCTCCTGGAGGTCCTCGAGGAGGTTGATGATCCGGGCCTGCACCGAGACGTCCAGCGCCGAGACGGGCTCGTCGAGCACGAGGAACCGCGGTTCGAGCGCGAGCGATCGGGCGATCCCGACGCGCTGGCTCTGCCCACCGGAGAACTGGTGGGGGTAGCGGTAGAAGTGCTCCTCCCGCAGGCCGACCTGTTCGAGCAGGTACCGCACGCGATCCTCGCGCATCTCCGAGGCGTGTTTGGAGAGTTCGACGTGGATCTCGAACTCGTCGGCGTCGACCGTCACGTCGTCGTCGGACAGCGGCGCGTCCTCGCGGATGCTGACGCTGTCGTCGACGCCGACGGTGATGTCGGGGCGTTCGCCGTCCTCAGCACGATGAACGCGCTTGCCCGACACCTCGCGGTCGTCGCCCACCGACACCGCGAGATC
>NZ_SGTV01000143.1:0-444 GCF_005435035.1 Halorubrum sp. SD690R
ACGGCGACCTGCTGGCCGTCGTATTCGGCGAGATACACCTGGCCGAGGCTTGCACCGCTGATCGGCTCGGTGTCGAACTCGTCGTACACCTCCTCAACCGCGCCCAACTCCTCCTCGATCACCAGCTTTGATTCCGCCCACGGCGCGGGCGGCACATCGTCCTGCAGACTCGACAGCACCTCAATGTAAGCCTTCGGCAGGATATCTGGACGGGTCGACAGCAGCTGGCCGAGCTTGATGAACGTCGGCCCGAGTGTCAACAGCGTGTCTAAGAGTACTGCCGCGCGCTCGCGTTGCATCTCGCGGCTGACCTGCCGGCTTCGGCCAAAGATGAGAAACCGTCGCCGATCCCGCAGGTAGGCGACGATCAGGGGCAGAAACCGGTAGGCGACGACGACGAACCGCCAGTAGGCACGCAAAGAGACCAGAGCGACCACCTACGCC
>NZ_SGTV01000144.1:0-442 GCF_005435035.1 Halorubrum sp. SD690R
GTTGAAAGCCTCAACGAGGTGCTCGTTGAGGCTTTCAACCATCGCTTCGAGCAGCGTCGATTCAAGATGCTGCTCGGTGAGAAAATCCGCGAGGGCGGCAAGTGGGTGCTTTTCGGACAGATCAAGGGTTAGAACGAAGTCTATGGTGACCGAAATCTCAGTTGGGGACTCTTTCATTCCACCAATCAGTCCCCAATCCTTCGGGGAATTAGCTACGACTTCGCATCAGCGACTGCTTGGATAGTTTTGAACGACTTTCAGACGCGACCAAATACTTCACTCGAATACTCCTCAGCACCTAGTCCGCTTGAGATCTCGTTAAACCCCAGAAGTAGTGCTAGTGGAAGTACCGATGCTGACGCCTATAATTATGCTCCGCCGGCTGTAAGAACATGATTCTGATTGCCGATGTGGTGAGACTTATAACAGTGGGATCTCCTAC
>NZ_SGTV01000145.1:0-440 GCF_005435035.1 Halorubrum sp. SD690R
CGCGCCGCTGCCGCCCCACCCGACGACCGAGGCGCGACTGGACCGGAAGATCGCCAGCGAGCCCGGCGTTCGAACGTTCGCCAGGGTTCGGCTGGAGGAGCGCCCGGACGAACCCCTACCGGCCGCGATCCCGACCCGCGTGTCGGGGTCGGGCGTGCTGTCGAGCGTCGCGCTCGCGGACGGCTGGGTCGTCGTCGACGAGGCCGCGGAGGGGATCGACGCGGGTGACACCGTTGCGGTTCAGGACTGGGAGGCGAACCAATGAGCGACCGCAAGGAGTTCCGCGACCTCGCCGAACCCACGAAGGCCCACGACGCCATCGCGTCGCTCGACCTCGAACCCGACCCGGAGACCGTCCCGCTCGCGGACGCTCGCGGGCGGGTGCTCGCCGAACGCGTCGACGCTGACCTCGACGTGCCGGGGTTCGACCGCGCGTCGAT
>NZ_SGTV01000146.1:0-436 GCF_005435035.1 Halorubrum sp. SD690R
TCTGTGGACGGCCTTGGCCGGTATACGCCTCAATCGGGAAGTTGTACGCCTGTGCTCGATACTGAATCCGGTACGTGGTTCGGGAGTGCAGATCAAAGACCTCTGCAACAGTCTCACGATTACAGTCACGAGCCAAGGCAGCGTTGACGAGGCTATCGACGGTTCGCTGGACGATTGCATGTTCGTCGTCAGGGATTCGTCGTTTGGACATATTGATTTGGGACGGAAGTCCCCACTTCCCCGAGTCAACATCCTGATCAATCAGCTGCGGTTGGCTGCTGACGACCGTATCAATTCCCATTGTACGCCAGAGTCGGGCTTCGAGAGACTGCAGTGATCGCTCTTGGGAGATCTGGTCGGCAATCTCGTGGGTCGTTAGTGGGCCAGTTTCTTCTAGCAGTTCGATGATTTCGAAGTCAACCGGTAGGAGTTTGAC
>NZ_SGTV01000147.1:0-436 GCF_005435035.1 Halorubrum sp. SD690R
CAGCACCATCGCGATGAACACGATCAGGGTGCCGATACCGACCTGCCCGCGGTCGTCGTCGTTCGTTAGTTCCGTTAGCATTGTTGATCCGGGTCTGTCTGACCCTATGCAACCGTTCTTTTCGCCAGTAATAATACCTCCCCCCAAATTACCCAACCTGATAATGGCGTTTTGAAGGGCTGTTAGCGGGATTTGCATAGAGAACACCTATAATTTGGCCTGAAGACGGTGGCCGAGCCACAGCACCTCCAAGAATCAGATTTAATCGCTTCCGTAAGTTGGTATCAGCGATGGAAATGGTCGTCTGGTGTATCGTCGAGAGGTCTGGTACTTCTGGGCTGGTTGGGGTTCGGGTTATAGAATATGGACATCGAGACCATCGTCGACAGAGAGACCCGGTCGGAGACTGGCCGGTCAGTTGGTACCCGAAACACGT
>NZ_SGTV01000014.1:0-99564 GCF_005435035.1 Halorubrum sp. SD690R
GCGATGCCGTGCGAGCGCTGGGCTGGTATCGGCAGTTCCGTGAGATTGTCTTGATGTTCGCCATCACCAACATAGAACCGCTGTGTGAGCCGCTGTGACCGTGACTCAGCATCTATTCAACACAGCATTTCGCTCATGTCCTCATTCAGACGAGAGGAGATCCCTTGGAGGGCGTCAAGAATCCCGGAGCTATCAGGCATATTACAGCCATTACATGGGGGAGTCAAAAGTATTCACGACGAACAGTGAGGAGCTTATCGGGACAGCCGAAGGAAATGAGGATCGTTAGTTGTGCTGCTCTTCCTTTCGCTGTAACTCCGCCTCAATGCGTTCTAATACGGAAGAGGCATGACTCCGATCCTCGGAGTCTCGATCCTTGGAGTCGTCAATCTGCTCCATCTCATGCTCAAGGAAGACAAGCTGGCGGAGAGTGATATCCACATAAAGAATAGGCACCGTGGGTTAATAAAAGCCAGTGAGTCTTTACTCCATATCAAACATCTCCCGCCGCAAGTCTCGTTTCTCAGATTCAGTCCGGG
Organism: Halorubrum sp. SD690R; assembly: GCF_005435035.1. NCBI lineage: Archaea > Methanobacteriati > Methanobacteriota > Halobacteria > Halobacteriales > Haloferacaceae > Halorubrum > Halorubrum sp. SD690R. The sequence continues at coordinate 540 of NZ_SGTV01000014.1, forward strand.
CGTCGTAGTGTTTGTCCAGCGTCGGGATGCTAACGTTCATCCGGTCGCTGATCAGCTCCTTCCGGTGCCCCTCATTGAGCCAATGGGTGATAGCCCCTCGTCGCATAGCGTGGGGCTTGTGAGAGCCGGGACATTGCGCTGCCTTGTTGTATTCTTGGACGGCGACACACTCTGACTGTTCTCGATCGTGGGGACACTCTCCGGTGTAGTGACACGGACGAGTCAGTCGGCGGATGTGGGTTCGGAGATTAGACATTGCCATACGACCATGCTTTGAGGCGAAGAGAGGATTTCGACCGTAGTCGTCTTCCACCTCGATGTGGTTCATCCGAAGATAATCGTCCAGAATTTCGCACACCCAATCGTGGAGATTTACTTCTCGTTCGGCAGGTTGCTTGTTTTTCTGTGGAGTACCTTCGTCGGGATCGTGAGACACCTCAATGTATTTCTCGTTGGAATTGTAGTCGCTAACGTCTAACGACCGAGCGTTTCCGAGACGCATCCCTGTGTCCCATAGCAGAGCAAAGAGAGCGTGGCGAGTCGTTGCGTATTCGAAGTCGTCTAAGTATTCGAGAATCTGGTTAGCTGTTTCTGGTTCGATTTTTTCAGACCGCACTTTTTCATCGGGATCGTTAAGAGCCATGTTTTCAACGACCCACGAGTCGATTAGTCCCATCGAGTTTGTCCACTTGAGGAAGCTTCGTAGAGAACACAGATCATTATAGAGCGTCATTTCATTGACGCCGCCCTCCTCTCGTCGGTGCTGCTTGAAGTCAGAGATGTGGAAGCCGTCTATATCGCAGATGTTGTCGAGGTCAATTTCCTCGCAAAAGTCGAGGAATAGCCCGAGGGATGAGGCGTTGTTGTAGTAGGTGGACTCAGCCCATTCGGGTTTCTTGTCGGTGAGGTATCGGTCGATCGCGCGTTCCGGTTCCATCTGAGTTCGGGATTCGGACATGGTTGAATCGAACCCCGCGATGGTGGCTTGGGAAAGTATGGGTAGCCGGATTCACACTCCTTCGGTGCTGCGCCGGAGTGCGGGCGTAATCGCACGAAGGCGGGCAGGCCGGCGGTTCGAATCCGCCCCAACCCATACGCTTCCTGCGTTTTTTTGAAGGAAACAACGCCCACCACGTCCTGCGATTTTGGGGTCAATCTCCTTCGGGTCACCTGCGGTCGGCGCATCCGCATCGCCGCCTTCTGCCGGTTACAATAAAGGAGAATCGCCGCGATTGTAAAAGTACCGAGCGGGGGTTCTACCGATGCGCGTGATAGCCTTAGCAGATAGAATACGACCTTGCCGCGACGCAGGCCCAGTTACGCCATGAGTCGGTGAAGACTACGCTGAAATACGACAATGTCCCGGTTGAAGACCGGCAGGATGCGCTTGATAATATGGGCTGATACCCTAATCTGATTCTCGCGCCGCCAAAGATGACTACAGAGACCAGATGTTGAGAGCGACTTCAGCGAGTTCAGAGGTTCGTTCTTGGATAGTATCGAGATTCCAGTTTTCGTAGGTCTCTGCGACAGAGCGAGTCATAGCGATGTCCGACGTGGTGTACTCACTCTTTTTTGTCTCAAAGGAGTCGTTACTCGCTCGAATGTTCTTGTCTGATTCAAGAAGAGTGAGGTTCCCGAGCCGGTCCCGGTGCTGTTCGAACGTCGCCTGAGTAGTGTTCAGCGCGGTAACCCACGCACTATGGCGGGTTGCGGTGTAGGCGGAGCGAGGTGCTATGTGTTCGATGTCGTAGTCCCCCATCCGGTCCACGTTCCCGCTGTAATGGACTTCCTCGATTCGTTTGAGCATATACTTTGTCCGGTTATTGAGCTTGACCCGTTTGTTCTCGATACCAGCCGTAAATTCGGCATCACTCGGGTACTTGCCACGGAGGTATCCTCGCATCTCTTCCACGGGGTCGCTTTCATCGAAAACTGTCGAACAGAGTTCAGAGTAGATACGGTCCAGTTGTCCACCAGTCGCGTAGTTAGCGACCTTCCAACGGACCAAGAATCGCTCAAGAACACCGAGTGCTTCCATAACCTTGTTCGGATTGTTGAACTCCCGAAAGATGCGCAGAAGGAGCGTACGAGCCTGAACGGACTTGATGTGGTGAAGGTGTGTCAGTTTCTCGTTAATGGCCTCGTTTCCTCCGTCGTCGTACCGGTCAATATCTGCGTTGATTATTTGTAGATACAGCTCCGATTGGTTTGCTGCGTCAGCCAGATAGGATTCAAGCGAGAGGTCATCTGATTCGCGAACGTCGCTAATGATTCCTTGAAAAGTGTCGAAGAGTTTGTAGTCGGAAACGTCGTCGGGATAGTCTGGAGCCGGTGCCGACATGATATAGTGACGGAAGAACCGGCTTGGCTTGTTGAGATACGGAACCGTGTTGTCAACGGTCGTCTGCCACGACTGCTTGACCGCCTCGTAATCAACATCGTCATTTTGTGCGGCAATACTGAAGATATGGTTCTTCATAAGGTCAACCGAGGAGAGTTCCAGCCCCCGCTCGTTCAGAGTCTCGAACAGCCGGAACGCCGACTGCTCCTCGGTACACTCGATTGAAACGAGGGTGACTGAACTCAACAGCCGCTTCCGGAGTGTGTCTGTCTCCTCTACGGTTAGACCGTGAATCCGCGAGCCGAAAAATTCGAGCGCCTCGTTCAGGGTTTCGTTGTCAACCTGACCGAAGTTACAGTTGAGTATCGCTGAGAACGGGTCGTTGTCGTATCGGCTGAGAGTGAGGTTTTGATACTCCTGCTGGTCAAGGTCCTGCTCGAACAGGCACTCATTACGAATCGCGTCGGCCTGCCCACTCTCTCCCTCATCAAGGTACTTCTGACGCATTATGGCGAGCATTGTGAGGATAGTCGCCATGCGCTGTTGCCCGTCAACAACTTCGAGCCGGTCCAGTTCGTTCAGTCCCGAGGAGCGTTCGATGACGACGATAGAACCGAGGAAGTGCGTTTTGCCCTCGTCGAGCGCTTGGAGGTCTTCCCATAGGGCACGCCATTGCTCCTCTCCCCACGAATACTGGCGTTGGTAGTCCGGAACAGTGTAGCGGTAGTTCCGGGAAAGAACGCTCTGGATGGTATCCTCGTTAGCAGAGATACCGAGACTTCCGCTCATAGTCTTTTGAATACAAGTCCCAATAATAGGTATTTCTGTTGAATATTCTCTTAGAAAGGCACTTTACGTTCCTGACACTACTCTGAATCTCTGACGTTGTGGTTTCAGAGGTTCAGAGAGTATTCAGGCCGCGGAATCTCAGAACAAGTACGCGTTACTGTTCCGGAACGACGAACTCCGTCTTGATTTCACCGTCTCGCTCGAAGTTAGCGAACTTCGCCTCCGGGTCCATGCGAAAGAGGCGAATGTAGTGATACAGGTCCTGTGACGACGAAGCAGAATTAACCCATAGCACGACTCCCGCGATACCCGCAAGAAGACCGTCAAAGACGAACATAGCACCTATCGAGATGAGTCCAATCACAACGAACGGTGCGATAAGCATCAACATGTTCTTCCAGACCGGAATTCCGGTTGAGAGTGCGACTACGCGAGGATTTTTGACGGGCCACATCTCGTCAAATCCGAAGTCCGGGTTCAGATTCAGATACTTGGCAACCTCGTAGTGTATTAGCTCGTGAATTGGCGTCACGATACCATAGAGCAGGACAGCGAGTCCCACCACAGCTATGGCAACACCCGCAACGAGAGTTGGAAGAATTGAAAATCCTATACTCGCGGCGAAGTTGAGCCAAACCCCGAGGTATGCTTCGGCACCGACTGAGATTGGCTGGACAGTACTGATTCCGAACAGTCCTGCCAGTAACAGCCCAAGGACAAGAACGGCGCGGTCACTTCGGTTGTACTCTTCTGGTTCCGTATGACCAGTGGGGGGCCAGTTTTCCGGCATATGTAAATTAGTCATCAACTCAATAAATAATTTGCGACGACATACCACGATTTTGCGTAGATTGAATCCGATTTTACGTATGCTAACACGCTATCGTGCTGGCAAAATTGGATAGAAAGAGAGTGCCCGATGAACGGTACAACAGTCAGAATACTTCGAGGTAGTCCTCAACACCCCCACGCACCTCTCCGGTCAGGCCGGAGTAATTTTGACAGAATGATAGCACTGAGCCAAGGTTTGTTGGGAGCTGAGTTCGTTCCTCCAACTCCTCAATTTCTTGTCGAGATTCATCGGTATCTTCATCGGTCACAGCGGGCTGGTCAGCCTTTGAGGTGCGTCGCATCAGAGGGGCGGTCTCCTACATTGCCAAGGAAATTATACCACATCGCGCTGGAAGCCATATCCTGAGTTTGGAGGCCAAAAAAAAGAGACTGGGGAGACGTTGGAACTGCGCAGTCGAACTTGACAATCATCGTCTAATTGAATAGATAAGAGTATATTCAACTAATCCTTTTTTACTCTCCTATCACTACAATCCAGCAGACTGTTCGGCTGACGCAGATGCCCCACGCGCGTACTATATTTTGCTGCTATTATTACTCAGCTTTGAACGTTGTCGTGTTGACACTATTTGGCCCGAAATCGGAGGAAAAGACGTTCTACGAGGAGTCTACGGTATCGGCCGAACTGGAGAGTGATTCACAGAGGATGATGAAGGCAGCGCTCACGGCGTTTGAACCTCTAGTGGAGAGTAGAGCGTCTGCGGCTGAACTCTCTTTTCCATGCTCACACCGTCTCAGCCGCCATTTTCGGTCGATTAAGTGTTAGATACTCAGCGTTCAAAGCTGAGTTATTACATACTACAATATTGTGTTTCTACCGCTGTTAGAATTGACATGCTGTCCTCGATAACGCCGCCGGTACAATACGTTTAGAGATAGTATATTACTCTGTAACAGTTAGAACTAACAGACTATTCTTACCGCTGTTAGAGTTAACATGCTGTCTTTGATAACCCAGCTGTATCTAACGCTACGATAGTTATCAGTCAGTCCAATCAAACCTAAAATGAGATATTCTTCAAGGTACAGATGCTCTCTTACGATGTGAGCTATCAATCATGCCTCACTCTCAGATGATTAACGGAAGGTTGAGAATATGTTTTTCTCATGACAAGAAATCCAATCTAAGCAGCCCCAGCCGGCTCTTGTTGGCGTTGAGAATGTACCATGTAGCTCGCACCATATTCAAAAAGAATTGTCTCACGTCCCGCACAGCGTCTCTCAAGAAAATTATATTTTAAGACGTTGAGAGCCGCTTCAATATAGAATATACTAATCGAAGTAGAATATCAATCATAACAAAACATGCGTACTATTTGGGTATGGCCTCCATCAACTACTACGACTCTCCGGCAGCGTTATCGAGGAAACCATCGCGAGTTGGCAAGCAGAGTTCACCGCAGGACATATCATGGTCGCAGGGAACAGTACGTTCATGCCCGTTTCGCTGGATGAGCTGGAATCTCATCTCTTCAAATGCGCCGACATAATCCGTGATGCTGTTGACCCGACCGATTATAAAGAGTACATCTTGCCGCTCGTCTACTACAAATCTATCTCTGACGAGTTCGAGAAGCAGTACGCTGAGAACGTCAAGGAGTACGGCGAGGACTTTGCGCGTCAAAACGACCTGTATAGTATTCCTATCGTTCCTGAGGGCTACATGTGGGACGACGTGCGCGCTGTCTCAGACAACATTGACCAAGCCCTGAACGAAGCGTTCGATGCGCTGACTGAGGAGAACCCTGAACTCACGGGCGTCTTCCGGGCTGACTATATTGACGCTGACGCACTCGACGACGACCGACTCGGGAAGCTCGTTGAGCATCTGAACACATACGACCTTGACCGAGACAGCATCCCGCCGGACATGCTCGGGGAGGCGTACATGGACTTGGTGCGCCACTTCGCAGAGGAGGAAGGCAAGTCCGGGGGCCAGTTCTTCACTCCCCCGCACATAGTCAATCTCTGCGTCCGGCTGGTCGATGAGTTTGAGGACGGGATGACATTCCACGACCCCACAGTTGGCTCAGGTGGGATGCTAATTGAGGCCGCTCGATACTACCGCGAGGAGCAGGGTGGCGACCCGACGAAAATGACGTTCACCGGGCAAGAAATCAACCCGGACATTGCGGCCATCGCTAAAATGAATCTTTCCATCCATGGGTTGGATGGCGAGATAGAGCGAGAAGACTCTCTTTCGAGTCCCGCCTTCACCGACGACGAGGCGAACGAACTCACGCGCTTCGACCGTGTTCTCGCTAACTTCCCCTTCTCGGCTGATTGGGCGAAAGACGACCTCCAAGACGACCCATACGGACGTTTCGACTGGCACGAGAAATTGCCGCGTGCCGACCGAGGCGACTACGCCTTCATTATGTCTATGGCGAAGCAGCTCAAGCGTCCCGACCGCGATAACGCAGGGGGAAAGGCCGCTATCGTCATCCCTCACGGCGTGCTGTTCCGCAAGCACGAGTCTCGGTACCGGAAGCATATGCTAGAAGAAGATATCGTAGAGGCCATCGTGGGGCTTCCCGAGAACCTGTTCCAGAACAACTCGATTCCCTCTGCTGTTCTCGTATTGAACAGGGACAAGCCAGCCGAGCGTGAGGATGAAGTTCAGTTCATTCACGCTGCCGACGAGGATTTCTACGAAGAACTGTCGAACCAAAACGAACTCACCGAGGACGGACTTGACCACATCATCGAGAACTTCCGTGGGTGGACGACCGAAGAGCGCGTGAGCCGGACGGTGTCGCTTGATGAGATTCGAGAGAACGACTACAATCTTAACATCGCGCTATACGTTGATACCACGGAACCGGAAGAGGATATTGACGTGAAGGAAGAACTGGCGAAGTTACGCGATTTACAGGCCGAACGCGACGAGATAGAGGCGAAGATGAGTCAGCATATGGAGGCGTTGGACTATGAGTGAGGACGCTACGTTAAACGAGTTTGTCGAAGCAGAGCTCGATTCCTCTGAACCAGAGGCAGAGGATTTGGCTCGGAAGACAGTCTGCGGTATTCCACCACAGGATTGGACTGTCGCAAGATTAGGCGAAATGGTTCGTGTAGTTAGTGGGAACTCTCTACCTACGGAGTATCAGAACGGGAAGGAAGGCGAACATCCAGTTTACAAAGTTTCTGATATGAACGCTATCGGAAATCAAAAGTACGTCACTAACACTTCGAACCGCCTATCAAAAAAAGATTTAGAAGAAATAAATCACACTCTCTATCCAGAAGGAACAACAATTCTCCCCAAGGTCGGAGCCGCGCTTTTGACAAACAAGCGGAGAATGCTTACTGAACCCTCCTCATTCGATAACAACGTGATGGGATGGATTCCAGACGAAATCAATCCAGAGTTCCTCTACTATGTATCTTGTATGATTGACATGAAGGCAGTCGCACAAAAGGGGGCTGTCCCCTCAATTAGTATGGCTATCGCCAAATCTCTCAAACTTCCTTCTCCACCACTCCCCGAACAGCGCAAAATCGCCACCGTTCTCTACACCGTTGACCAAGCGATTGAAAAAGCGGAGGAGATTGATACACAGCTACACCGAGTAAAGAAGGGAGCTAAACAGAGATTATTCACTTTCGGAATTAACAAAGAGGAGACTCAAAGCCACCATATTGGCGACTTCCCGGAGAGTTGGAAGTTCGACAAAATCTCGAATTTAGCAGAGATTGAACGCGGTAACACGCCTCGAACATCCCACGATGAGTACTACGGAGGGGATATTACGTGGGTGACTCCCGATGACCTCTCCGACCTAAATGAGGACGGAAATGGAAAATACATCTCTGATTCAGGTCGGAAACTCACACCAGACGGTTTGGAAAGTTCTTCCCTCACAGTTGTTGAGCCGGATTCTGTTATGTTCACGAGTCGTTCGTACGGAATAGGACGGACGGCTATCTGTACCGTTCCGGCGGCTACTAATCAGGGAATTACCGCGTTTGATTGTGGTGAAACTCTGGATACCGAGTTTTTCTACTACTACCTCAACTACATAATGGATTACGTAGTCTCAATAAGTGGGGGCAGTACCTTCCCTGAAATCAGCAAGAGCGCGACTGGGAACATCGACGTACCTGTTCCCGGAATGGACGAACAGAAAGAAATTGCTTCTATACTTTCGCAGTTCGATGAGCAAATCCTACATAACAGAGAAGTGATGAGTCAACTCAAACAACTCAAGAGCGGTCTATCTCAAGACCTTTTCGCAGGAACTGTCCGAACAACCGACACTAACATAGAGGTGCCCGAGGAAATCGCCAAGTATGGTTAGCATCCCATCCGAGGGCGGTGTCGAACGGTCGCTTCTCTCGTGGCTTGACGGCCTCGGTTGGGAGACACACGGACAAGATGGCGGGCGAGGTGCGAACGTTCTCGATGAAGCGTACGAGCGCGACAGTCACGAGGTCATATACTGGAACCTCCTTGCCGAGCAGGTCGTCGCGTTGAACGAGGACGTGACAGAGGGGAACGTGGATAAATTCGTTTCCTCGCTCCGCCGTGACCTTGACTCGGACAACCTGGTGGACGGTAATCGCGCGTTTCATCAGTTGCTCACTAAGGGGAAGAAATTCAACGTCCAACGCGATAAGGGCGCAACAGAGACGGTCATCGTAGACCTCATCGACCACGACAGCCCCGAAAACAACCGCTTCCACGCGGTCAATCAGTTTTCTGTCTCCCGAGAGACGACCATCCGGCCCGATGTGACTCTGTTCGTCAACGGGATTCCCCTCGTAACGATGGAGCTGAAAAGTCTCGCGCAGGATAACGACTGGCACGACGCCGTTCGTGACCTGTTGGAGTACGAGGAGGACGCACCCCGCCTGTTCATCCCCGGTCTGTTCAACGTCGCCGCCGACACGATGGAGTTACGATACGGCGCGGTTGGCGCTCCGAAAGAGTTCTACGAACCGTGGAACGACGCTGTAGATGAATTCAAGGACGACAACGCGATGAGGCAAGCGGTACGGGCACTCTGTAATCCCGATACGCTTCTTGACCTCGTGAAGAACTTCGTCTTCTACGAGCGTCGAGCTGGAGGAGACGCCAAAATCGTCCCGAGATACTATCAGTACTACGCTGTCAACCGCATCCTCGATAGAGTCCGAGAGGGTGAAGACAAGCGCGGCCTCATCTGGCACACACAAGGGTCGGGGAAGTCGTTCACGATGCTGTATGCCGCCGAGAACTTGTTGTCGCGGCCAAATATAGCTCGGAACCCGCAGGTCTTCGTCATCGTGGATACTGACAAGCTGAACTCGCAGATGCGCGACCAGCTTGCCAACCTCTCGTTGTCACAATGGACGAAAGCTGAGAGCATCGACCACCTCCAGCGCCTTATCGAGGAAGGAAGCAGTCAACTCGTCCTCACGACTATCCAGAAGTTCGAGGACGTAGACCCCGACATACAGGGGAACGATGAGGTCATCATCATGAGCGACGAGGCGCACCGCTTCATGGAAGCCGACCTCGGGAGCCGAATTAAGGCCGCCTTCACGAACTACTCTCACTTCGGATTCACCGGCACTCCCGTTCGAGAGGGAGACCGACCAGAAGACCGGAACACGTTTGACGAGTTCTCTCCTGAGAACGAGAAGTACCTTCACTACTACTCGGTCAAGCAGGGTATTGACGACGGGCTGATTCTTCCAGTCTACTTCACACTCCGACACAAGATGGAGTGGGATATTGACGAGGCAGGGCTTGACGAAGAGTTTGAGCAAGAGTTCCGCGGAATGACGACCGATGAGAAGCGCGAGGCTATCCGAGAGAACGTCACGGCAACGACGCTGGCGGAACTGGAACCGCGCGTTGACCGTGCCGTCGAGGAAATTGACACTCACTACGATACGCAAGTCTCCCCGAACGGATGGAAGGGGATGGTCGTCACACCAAGTCGACGCTCGGCGGCGATGTATGGGGAACGACTCACCGAGCTGCGAGGTGAAGAGGAGGTGGAAGTTCTCTATACCTCAACGAAAGACGATTCCGACCTGATTCAGCAGTTCCACACGGACTCAGAAGAGCGCGACAGCATCGTCAAGGAATTCAAAGAGGAGGGGAATCCGAAACTCTTCGTTGTCCACAATATGCTCCTCACGGGCTTCGACGCACCAATCCTCAAGACAATATATCTCGACCGAAATCTCAAGAATCACAGCCTCCTCCAAGCAATCGCTCGGACAAACCGTCCTGCCGACGGCAAGGAGAACGGTGAGATTGTCGACTTCCAAGGCGTCTTCGAGAACATTGACGAAGCGCTTGATTACGACGCCGAGACGAAAGCGTACGCCGCCCGCGACAAGGACGAACTCTACGATGACCTCGTTGAGCAGGTTGAGCGGGTGATGGATATTTTCGAGGGCATTGACAAGGACGATACGCAAGAGGCGACCTCAGCGGCCATCGAACGCATCAGCACACATCCCGAGCGCAGAGAGTTCAAGCAAGGTTTCCGCCGACTCCAGAACCTCTACGAAGCCGTCGCACCAGATGGGCGACTCGTAAGTGAGGGTATTGAGCGCGACTACAAATGGCTTAGTCGCATCCACGTTGCGTTCAAACGCACAACCTCGGGCGACGACGACCCCGAAAAGAAGATGCGAGAGAAGACGCGAGAGATAATCAACAAGCACGTCGATATTTCTGAGATTAAGCGTGATTTTCCGACGTACAAGCTCGGCGAAGATTATCTCGAAGACGTTGAGGGGATAGATAATCCCGGTGTGAAAGCCGCGCAAGTGGCCCACGCCACGCGTGAACACCTACATCCGCGAGAGAATCAGAATCCCAGATACAAACGGTTGAGCGAGCGCGTGACAGACATCGTTGAGCGGTGGCAGGGTGAAGAGATGAGCGACCCAGAAGCCGTTGAGGCCCTGAAGTCTGTCGAGGGCGAGGTGTTATCAGTCAAAGCCGAAGCCGATAAGGGGGCGAGGGAGGCCGCAGAGTTCGCTATCTATACGCACCTGACTGAGGAGACGCCCGACGCAATAGAGTCTGAAGAGCAGGCTGAACAAGTCGCAGAAGAGATTGTCTCACAATTCCGCGAACGTGTTGACCGAAGTTATGCTGGGTGGAAGACCAACCCGCAGACAATCTCGGAGATAATGCGAATTCTGTTAGACGTACTGGTAAAACAATACGACCTCGGTCATCTCATCAAGGATAGCGACGGCTTCGTAGACGCAATCCGCGGCTACCTAATTCAGAATCATGGCTAAAACCCAACAGCAAGAGGTTGACCTGTTGGGCGAGACAGTCGAGTACGACGTTCGGCGGAGCTCAGACGCGACTAAGCCGCGTATCGACGTGGATATTCACGGTGTGACTGTCGTGATTCCTGACGCCGCCGACGTTCGACCGAAGGAGATTCTCCGCGAGAACGGCGCATGGGTCATGGAAAAACAGCGGGACTTCGAGAGACACCGAGAGCGGATTCCAGACCGCACGTTCGAAGCCGGCGAGGCGTTCCCGCTTCTCGGCACGAACCGTGAACTCGTCATTGAGCCAGCTCGGAGTCACACTATCACCGACGATAAGATTCGACTCAGGAAAAGCACGGTCGAACAGTCCACGGTCGAGCAGGTACTCGAAAACGTCTATCGGAGAGAAGCCCGTGACCACTTCTCTGACCGTGCGAGCCACTACGCGGAACAGATGGACGTTGAGTACGACCAGATACAGGTGAGAAATCAGAAAACTCGGTGGGGTTCCTGTTCCACGACAGGGACCATTAGCCTGAACTGGCGATTGATGTTGGCACCGCCCGAAATAGTTGACTACATTATTGTCCACGAACTCGCGCATCTCCGAGAAGCTAACCACGACGAAGAGTTCTGGTCACTCGTTGCTGAGCATGACTCGAAATATGACTCTCATGCGAGGTGGCTGGATGAAAACGGTACTCAATTGATTTTTTCGGGTGAGGACGTTTGATTGTGTCATATCACATAATAACAGCTAAAAACTGGATTATGATAGAATGTGTGGTAATATGCTCAAAAATAACATAGAAAAGCACAAATGTAGTATTTATGAATTAGATATACCAGATAGGTGAACCACACAACAAGATTCTTTATTTAAGATTCATATGCTCTAAATCAGGATGGGGGGACCAGAACTATTTGAGCCATTTGAGACAACTATGCCGAAGCAGTTAGCAGACACTACAGGGTTTGTGAAGGCGGGCCGGAGGCATGTAGAAGCAGGACCAGTACGCTGCCAGAATGGAACAGATGTAATCGCAATGCTGGTCGAGGAGGACCAAGCAATAATCTTATCAAAATTTGCTATCGCTAATCATTACTTGGATTATGTGTATGATTTAGATGTAAAAGAAGAAATATCAGATGAGTATATAAAAATATACAAAGATAATAGTACTTTGAATAAGTATGAATCTGATGGAATTGTCAGAGGCTGTCAATTTGAGGCGAAAATTAGTAATATAACTAGAGACGGCCTTGGAATCGTTACTGGCCCTCTTAATAATAGAACTGAGATTGGTCCCGTTACAGGCGGAAAGGGAACAAAAGTACAATTAGAGTACATTGGCAACGGTTGCGCATACTGTTATGATGATTCAATAAAGGCACCAAACTATTCTCAGTGGTGTAGGATAGCACCTACAGGACTATTTGACGGGTTTCAATTTCAAGCTGAAATTAGTAGCATAGATGATTCCACGATGGGTAGTGTAAGTGGCCCAAATGGGAGTCAAATTAAAATTGGTCCCATAGTTGGGGAAATTGGACAGGAAGTCAAGTTAGAATATATAGGGAACGGTCATGCGTATTGTCACGACAAAGCCTTCCAAGCAGAAGATTATGCTAGTCGGCTGAACATATCCGCCGAAAAATACGATGAGTTATCTATTGATAAGGGAGAGGTGTATACTGGTCGAGTTCTCTCCGCTCATCAGAGCCATATCACCGTTAAACTGACTGAGAGCGGTATTCATACTCATATACAGAGTACAGAGAATGAAGAAGGGGAGATAGTAGACGTGCGTATTACGGGTTTCACACATCAGGCAACTACAGGCGAATTAGTAGAAACAGACATCTCCGATAATGGAAGTGGGGGACAAAATAGGTCTGCTGATTCGAAAAGTGGTAGGGAAGCGGAACAAAATGGAGAAGTTGATACGAGCAAGACAGAGTCTAATGTTACTGAAGGAGTCACAAGAAAAACAACCAATGAGTCAACCGATAAGGATAGCTCCAACACACGATATGAAAGTGAAAAAGATACGGCAACCTCAAAACGAGGAGAAGCAACATCTACAGACTCAGATAATAGCAGTAATATAGACGAACTTCGAAAGATAGCGATTCAGGATGCTGTAGAAGAAGTCACTAATGAATCATCAGCCGTCCGGCAGAATACTGCTACATACAATCGGTCACAGGCAGTAAAAGAGTATGTCAAGTCACGAGCAGATGGAGTCTGTGAGGGGTGTCATGAGCCTGCCCCGTTCACAAGTAAAACCGGAGAGCCATATCTTCACGCACATCATATCCACGAACTGAGCGATGGCGGCTCAGACACTCCAGACACCGTCATAGCTCTTTGTCCAAACTGTCACTACCGAGTCCACCACGGCAAAGATGGAAAAAAGTACAACAAAGAACTCCTGAGAATCGTTCAAAGTAAGGAGAACAGCAGCGCATAGATTATTTCATATTTCTCAACTCTGTTTGTCACCGATAACGCCCGCCACGAATCTGGTAGCTGCTCTCTCATATTTCTGTCAGTTTATTAAATTACTTACATATATGCGATAGATTAGAAAGCCAATACGAGAGCAGAGTCTCACCCGATATGCGATTAATCCATAATATGGCATAGATTTAACATGCTATGTTACTCTCATGTTAGTGACTGTCCTGCTACCGGAAAAATTCCATTAAGAAGCTATGGATATTGACCTTCCCTCTGACAACAACAGGCCAGAGAACGACTCTGTCTTCGGTGGGCGTATAGACCTCTACGAGGCCTACTGGCTCTACGTGGACGGTGTACGGTACGTCGGGCCGGTATTGAAACAGTCTGAGGCCACAAAGGACGACGAAGACCGCTCTCCACTCGCCCGCCACTACAACCATTTTTACGAAAAGAAAGAGGAACACAAAAAGAAATGCCGCGACCTTCCCAAAGGTCTTCGAAAATATAAGCAACACTTCGAGGAGCCGCGGGGCAATGTAGTCAAGGTACCCAGAGACCGGCTGAACGACCTTGGGATTAATTGGGAAGAAGGGGATGACCCAATTTGGCTCCCTCCGGAATATGAGCTGCCAGCGGTCTGGGAAAACGGCCTTGAGAATATGGGCCAATCAGAACTCCGAGAACTCGTCAGAAAGCTCCGTTCCGAGAATGACGAGTTACGTGACCAGCGCGACGAGCTAAAGGAGAAGTTGGCAGAGGTCCGTCGGTCACTCTCTGTGTACCTCGATAAGGAGCAGAGAAACGAGAAAGAAGATGCTATCACCGATTCGGTGGTGACCTGCGAAGACTGTGGGGCCACTTTTGAGAATAAAGCGGGATTACACGGCCACAAGTCACATTGTGACGCCACAGAGTCGACTGTAGATGCTGGAGACTTGGAACAGCTCGCTGAAGAATTGCCAGAGCTAAGTGACCATCAGTCATCGGAAGGCCATGGCAACGCTACTCCTGAAGAAGAGCTGGAAAATCTTAACCATCTGTTGAAAGGTAGTCTTTGATTGGAGAATTTGACTGTTGTAGTAGATATTAGACACATGGCGATACCGTCCGCGGGAAGGGTGCCGGGACAGTCGTTCTGTCTCCACATTTAGGACCCACTATCAGCCAGTATATTTCCAAACGCAATACTTGTATTCACTTCCTGCCTTGTTCTTTCATTGCTTCTGACGTGTCGAGATATGAAGATTTAAAACCTTGGAGTGTCTTATGTATGGTGGAGGCAAAATTTCTGTTTGGCGGACTCCGTTACCCTCACCATCCGGTCTATAACATGCGAGTACGCATGTCAACTGAATGGTCTATTGAGACTTAGTGAGTTGCGGGACTGTCTCTGATGTGTAAGTGGCAGCTGTACTTCTACTGTGTATCACTACAGTACTACTACAACACACCACACACGCCACGCACTATGTTATGGTGCGAGAATCGCAAGATAGCACCGGGGTAGTACAGTCAAGTAGACTAATGCGTATATAAAAGAATACTCCTCACTCAGAGATTCGGCTCTCCGACAAAGCACCAACGCGGCGAGAAGTCACTTTTCGCTTGAACTGACTCCAGCTCACAGACACAATGAGTAAATCATCCAGTAACAACTCCACGAATAGCACTTCAACTACGTACATCCCTGACGCATGGGACGACGTTCCGTGCGTCCAGTACGGGTTTCCCGAAGGCGAAGGACCAGTCCGCGCTCCGAAGCTCTCTACCATTTTTGAACCTATCCCCGAAAGCGCAGAGACTGCCAGTCCGGTGTACATCTTGACACGCGACCAGTATGAGCGACAAGATGGCTTTGAGAGCGGCTACGAAGTTGCGGGTGATTACACATCAATCGCTACCGAACTCCAAGATGAGTGTGAAGCTGACAACCGCGTCCTCTATCCAGTCC
This sequence comes from Halorubrum sp. SD690R, assembly GCF_005435035.1. NCBI lineage: Archaea > Methanobacteriati > Methanobacteriota > Halobacteria > Halobacteriales > Haloferacaceae > Halorubrum > Halorubrum sp. SD690R. Next base: position 16,179 of record NZ_SGTV01000014.1, read on the forward strand.
ATATTGAGAGCGACGTGTATCATGAAGAGGGACCAGCTACTCTCATCAACTGGTTCCGTAAGTTCACCGAAGACTATCTTGATGTGCCATTTCACACCTGTAAACTGTTCTTTTCTGGTAATCGGTCGATTCACGTTCATGTCCCCCGGCTTGTCTCTGGTGAAGACCAACGGAAGCAACTCAAGGAACTGGCTGAGAGATTCTGTACCGAGGAAGAGGCGGAACTGGACTGCGGCCTGTACTATGCCAAGCGAATGTTCCGGCTTCCCGGTGTCGAACACTCGAAAAGGACTCTACCGAAGGTTAAAATCCAGCCGGAGTGGGACCACGAAAGAATTGTACGGGAGGCCAGCACAACCGCGTCAGAGACACCTGAGTCGTACGAGGCTGTTCTTCGTCGGGTGTTCGCTACACAGCCGTCGCTAACAATTGACGCTCCACAGACGAGTCTTGACCCGCCTCATGACCTGTTCAGAGTCTTCGATAGCGATGAAACTGTACTGGAACTTGAGACTGGGGAGCAAAGCATAGAGACACCGCTCATAGAACAACAAGAGTATCCTGAGAACCAAGCGGAGGTAATTAGATGGTGCCAGTACAACGCTAAAGAGTTCTCACCGTACGCGCTCGCCAAGGGAAACTCACGGAGCGTTGCGGCTCTGAAAGTGAAAGGCGGAGCCTTCACCCGTGATAATGTACGTAACGGAGCGACACTGGTCCCCGCATACTTCTACGGGGCACGAGGATGTGCCGGTGAGAAGTTCACAAAAGAAGACGAACACGCTCCACTCCAACTATCGGGCCACGACTCCGAGAAGTGGGACTACGAGGCCGGCGACGACGTAGTCATTATTGGCGGTCAAAGCCGGAACTCTCGCATCTTCCGCGTGGAGTCACGGCAAGCGACCGTTGTGGGGCACGCTCTGACAGGGGATGACGCAAGCCGGCAAGCCGCGCTGGACTTTCTTGAGGATGAAGGATATGAAGTTGGAGAGGCTGGTACCAGCGAGAAGGGCGAACTCTCAAAGACCGTTGGGCCGCGAAAACGCGCCGGCCACAGCCCATCGGTTCAGGTGCCACACACAGAAGCCGCCGTACTCCAACAGCAGGCCGAACAAGACGGTATTGAGACGTTGTCACATATGGAGCGATGGAGAGTCGCCTGTCGCGTTCTCAACTGGGGATGGGAGCCAGCGTGGGAGTGGTTCGAAAACCAATTCGAGGGTAACTTCGACTCAGATATTACTCGGGAGCAGTTCCAGAGTGTCATTAAAACGTACCCCGATGACTACGACCACGTGGAGGTACCAAGTAAGACGTGACATAGGAAGTAATCTGTAGTATGCTCTGAAGTATTGGTTTAGCTATTACCGTGACCGTATGTTATCTTGCTATTCCCTTTCTACTTCACTATACCACACACGCACGCACTATGTTATAGTTGCGAGAATCGCATGACAGCAGTTGTATGGTCGTTCACAGGAGGAGGTTTAGTATATAAGAGATATGGATTCAGACAGTCTTGGAGTGACATCTTACAAACGGTCATATTATTTATACTATTGTGTCGGTGTGATTCCACACAAAATCTGGTGAGACTTAGACAATTTTCTGCGCGGCTGGCTACTAAAGAGACCGGGTAGGGGGTCGGTCTAATGTTCTAACCCACAACTATTACTATTGGACATCTCCATACTGCCCGTTTCAAAACACACGTCCGTTAGAAATTTGCGCGCGATGCTACTCACTTGTCTGGAATCCACCAAACCGTATTCCGACCTCCTATCTCTTTCGCAGTTAATCGGCCTTCCTCACGGAGTGATGAAAGACGCTTATATGTCGCACTCCGTTTAATCGGCAGCTGTTCGGTTACTTCCGCAGTCGAAAGGACTGGGTCGTCCGTATCTTCAAACAGTTGTAAGATTTCGGTATCGGTCGCTCGCGGCTTTCGGCCAGATTTTGAACCATCACTCATGGCCTGCTCTTGGTCTCGAAGGGTCTAAGTAACTACTGTCTAAGGGACTAATCTTAATTACGCGCACGCTAAGACCCGTATTCGGTGGTTTTAAGTATTTACCGTCTAAGGTAGTAACACGAAGGACGCTCGTCTCTCGGGGCGTTGTGGTTCTGAAAACGCCCGGTGCGCCAACACCGGACGAGTGGCCTTCTGGGTCACAGAACGCCATGATAGACTACGACACCGCCGTTGAAAACGTCACCGCTGTTGAACAGACGCCGCTCGCCGAGCAGGCCGGGGAGCAAACAAAGCTGGAAGCCATCGGGAACTCGCCTGCCTTCCCGATGCTAACCGTTGAGAGTAACACGAAGGTCATCCCCAACGGCTCGCAGAGTTGCCTAATCGGGCCGAGAGTTCCTCGCGCCGGCTGCTTCGGGGTGAGCCAATGAGCGACCATAAGAACGACGAGCGCACCGTGCGCTGTCCGGTCGAAGGCTGTGACAGCACGCCGCTCGCCCGAGGTGTTAATCTACACATCCTACGGTCGAGTGGTGACGGCCACGGACCACAGGGTGAAGTTCCGGACCACATCTCGCTGGACGACTTAGAGACCGTCGGCGAGCGCGAAGTCGAGATGGACTATCCCGAGGAGCGCCACACCGAGAAGCACGCGAGGCTCTGCCCATACTGTTCGGAGACCTTTTCGGGGATTTCCGGGCTAATGATTCACTTGGGGCAAACTGCCGGTCGAAAGAACCACCCCAAGAACCCGAAGGAGCGACACAAGGCCGAGGATTTCCCCCGCGTCGAGGTGGACTCCGAGGGAAATGTGGAAACGGCAGTTGAGTCTACGGAAGGTACTTCGACTGATAGCCTCGATAACGCCGCCGTTCCCAAGGCCCGAGTGTTCTCCTTGCTTGCCGAACTTGTCGCCGATGGTGAGGCAGAGACAGCCCATCGAGTGCGCCGCGCCCTTATCGGAGACGACAACACGGTCAATCCCGGTCGGAAGGAACAGCCATACTCAGACCTGTTTGATGCCCTGCTCGCACAGGGCCGCGCAGAGGTAACTGACAGCGTCATCAGCGCCGCTCTTGAAAATGAGGGAGTGATGGTCGCCTGTCGCGGAGAGTCGGCGCTCCTCTCAGCAGAGCAAGCCCGCGGTGTTGCGGCTCAGTTGGAGGGGTTCAGCAGGAGGGAGTACTGGGGAGACGATGACATTTTGGCCCTCATCAGGTTCCTGCGTCACAGCGTAGATGTTCTCAACCGCGACGAGACGCAGCGGGGGCTACACGAAGAGTTTGAAAATTGGAGATGAGTAGGTGACTTGAGTTAGTGTAGCTACGACAGTTATTTCTTGAAAAGTTCTAATTTAAAAGCCATCTTACGACGGTAACCGCTGACATTTCTTCTATTATATCCTAATCCATATTGAATAGTTCTCGGCGAACCTCTCGTTTTTCTCCCTCTGTTCGCTGGTCGTAGTGTTCTTCGAGAACGTCGGGAGAGACATCCATTCGGTCGGACACCAGCTCCTTCGAGTGACCTTCGTTAAGCCAGTAGGTGATAGCCGACCGGCGGATGGAGTGAGGCTTCACACCTTCAGGGCATTTGGCAGCCTTATCCCACTCGGTTGCTTCGCAGGTTTCTATCTCTCGGTCGATGGGACACTCGTTCGTGTAGCAGCACGGTCGCGTCATCCCTCTTATTTGACGACGTAGCGTCGTTCGAGCCGGTCTACCTTTGCTGGTAGTCAGCAATGGTTTTCGCCCGGCGTTATCGGTGAGGCCATTGCGAGGTCCAGCAATATAGTCGTCAGTTATCTCGGCGACCCAATCATGGAGGTTTACTTCTCGTTCGGAGTCTTTGTCGTTTTTCAGCGGCGTCCCTCGGTCTTTATTCAGAGATTCGGTACTACCGGGTCCGGGGCGGTGGTGAAGCTCAACGTAGGCTTCGGCGGAATGGTAGTCGTCTAAATCAAGCGAACGGATTGCTCCGATTCGAAGCCCGGCGTCCCACATGATGGCGAACAGAACGTGTGGATATGTGGCATACTCATACTTGTCGAGATAGTTGAGTATCTGCTCCGCAGCCTCGGGGTCGATGGTTTCGGTACGGGAAGCGCGACCTCGGTCGGGGAGCATGATGTTTTCCGAGAGGTCGTCAACGAGACCTTTGGATTCGCACCACTTGATGAAGGTCCGAAGCGCCACCATCACGTTGTAAAGCGTGGTGTCAGCAACACCATCGTCGTCCCGCCTGTTCATCTTGAAGTCGGAGATGTCGAACTGGTCGATGTCTCCAATGTGGTCGATGTGAGATTGGTAGTCACACCACTCTGTGAAGGAGCCGAGGTTCGACTGGTAGTTGTAGATAGTCGAATCTGAGAGGTTTGCTTTGCGTTCTTGGATGTACCGTTCGACTGCTTCTTCCGGGGTGAACTTCCGTGCCATTGTTGGGTCCCCGGCAGTTGCGCGGGTCAGCGGTCTACCCTCGGTGACGACGCTCAAGCGTGGAGCGTTCTGCGTTGCGGTGCGCCGCGGAGGGCGGTGAAACCGCCCGACTGCGGCGAGGTCGGCGGTTCGAATCCGCCCCAACCCATGCGTCTTCCTGCGGTTTCTGAAGTAGACAGCCTTCGCTGTGTCATTCAGTCTGGGGAGATAGCTCTCTTTCCAGCTATCTGTGTTCAGTGTACTGGGTCGGTCAGGCCCTTCGATCAAAATAAGTCTGTAATTCTTGTCAGCACAAAGTCACAAACCGACAGTAACAACCAATGATCGGTCACAGCCGCCATGGTCCTCTATCAGCTAGCAAACGTGGCTCTGTTGAATGCTTCTAAAGACGAAGTGGATATCGTACTGTCGCAAACGCCCAGTTCATTCAGCACCCTCTGCGAGGGGCGTAGCTATCCCGAGCAGATCCGCGCTCGCATTCCAGAGACGCTGCGCCGCATAGGTGCCCTGTGCCGGAGCGGACGGCTGTGTCGGCCGTTGATCGCTGAAGTATCGTCCAGAGATCGTCGCTGTCCGCGGCGAGAGGGCGGGCACCAGAATCTCGGCCGCCCCCTCGGCAACGCTCGTGACGATCGGGAGACCGTCGAGCGCTTCGAGGACGCGGGGGATCGGTCCAGGGAGGAACCGACTGAACCCACTTCCCGGGATCGCACCGGGATGGATGCTATTCGAGACAACGTCTCGGTCGGCGGCGTCGAGCCGTCTAGCGAGTTCACTCGAGAAGAGAATATTCGCGAGCTTCGAGTGGCTGTACGCCCACATGCCGGAGTACTCGTCGAGCGTCTGAACCCGCGAGAGGTCCAGTGACGTCCCCTGGTGCGCGGCCGAGGCCGTCGTGACGATTCGACTGCCGGCGGTGAGATGGTCGAGCAGCTCCGCGGTCAACAGGTACGGGCTGAGGTGATTGACGTGGAACGTGTACTCGACGCCGAGGTCGGTGAGCCGCCCGCTTCGGAAGAAGCCGCCCGCGTTGTTGATGAGGAGGTCAAGGCCGTCAGTCGTCCGGCGGACGGTCGCGGCCAGTTCTCGGACGGCGTCGGGGTCAGCGAAATCGGCCCGAACGAACTGACCGTCTGACCCGAGCGCGTCGAGTTCGTTCACGACCGCCGCCCCGGCCTCCTGATCGCGACCGTGGACGATGACATCGGCACCGAGACGCCCCAACGCGAGCGCCGCAGCGCGGCCGATGCCGCTCGTCGAACCGGTCACGAGCGCTCGCGTTTCGGAACAGTCCACGTCCGCAACGCCCGCGATAGCTTCGGGCTGCGTAGTCATACGAACCATTCGTCCTATAGGCACTTGAGGCCGTCTGCCCGGGGGCTGGCGACACGTCCGCGATCATGTTGAACTTCATCGCGGTCGGGGTGGTGGGGTGGCTGGTCCAGAACCCGTTCCGCGGCGAAGGCAACGCGGCCCCGAACACGGAGCGAATTCCGGAGTACGTCTCCCTACCCGGCGTCGTGTTCGACAGTTCCGGCTTCTCGATCGTCGGGTCCGGAATCGCGCTCGCGACCGTCGTCGTGATCTCCGTCGTGGTGGAGCGCAGCCGATTCGGATACGACATGGTGACGAGCGGCCACCAGGAGTCGGCGGCGACGTACTCGGGCGTCGACGCCGAACGGACCGTCGTCTCGACGATGACCCTCTCGGAGGTGGTGGCGGGAATCGCCGGCGCGGTGTTCGCAATTATGATCCAAGGCTGCTACACCGACCTGAGCGGCATCGGGACGTACGGGTTCGACGCGATCGCCGTGAGCCTGCTCGCCGCGAACAACCCGATCGGCATCGTCCCGGCAGGACTACTTTTCGGCGGCCTCGAGTCCGCCGGGTCCCACATCGGGATCTACACCGACGTTCCGGTACAGCTCATCGACGGGGTCATCGGGCTCGTCATCCTCTTCGTCGCCGTGCCGGAACTGTTCCGGACGGCCGCCGTGCGGACCGGGGTAGGGGGTGACCGCCGATGAGTCTCGCGGGCTACGCAGACGGCAACCGACTCCGGATCGGGGGCGGTGCCGCCCTCGTCGCCGCGGCCGTCGCGGTGGCCGTCGCGCTGGATCTACCGATCGGCGAGATCGTCACGATCGGGTTCGTGGAGCGCTCGCTTCAAGCCGCGACACCGATCGCGCTGACGGCCATCGGCGGTCTCTACGCCGAGAAGAGCGGCGTCTTCAACATCGGCGTCGAGGGGTTCATGATCTTCGGGGCGGCGACCGCGGCGACGACGATGTGGATCATCAGCGGGGGCGATCCGGGGCAGAGCGATATCTGGCTCGCGATCCTCGCCTCGGTGCTGGTCGGTCTCGCGTTCGCAGTGCTGTTCGCGGTCCTGTTGATCAGATACGAGGCGGACCAGATCGTCGCCGGGTTGGCGCTCTGGTTCGTCGGGCTCGGCTTCGGGCCGTTCATGGCGGTGCTCGTCTGGGACAGCCGAAACAGCCCGAGCCTCGAGAGCATCGACAACCTGGCTATCCCCGTGCTCACAGACGTCCCCGTGCTCGGGCGGATCCTCTTCGACGCGTCACCGCTCGTGATGATCACGGCCGTCGTGGCCGTGGCCGCGTGGAAGTTCCTCAACGACACGAGGTACGGATACTGGAGCCAAGCGGCCGGGGAGAACCCGGAAGCGCTCGACACGGCCGGCGTCGACCTGACGCGTGTTCGATACGCGGCAGTGATCTTCTCCGGCGTCATGGCCGGCCTCGGCGGCGCGGTACTGCTCGCACAGGCGGGGTCGTTCACCGGCACCGGTGACACGATGGTCAGCGGCCGCGGCTGGATCGGCATCGTCGCCTACCTGTTCGGGAACTACAACCCGCTCGGAGCGGCCGCCGCAGCGCTCGTGTTCGGGGCTTGAACATGTTACAGATCCAGCTACAGACGGTCGGCATCAACGTCCCGAACAGGCTGGTTAATCTGTTCCCGTACGCCGGCGTGATCCTCGTCCTGACGATCTGGGGCTCCACGCGGACCCCCTCCGCCGTCGGCGAGACGTACGAGAGCGAGGAGTGAGCACCGACGGGCGAGTGCCCGTTCTCGGTGTCTGATCACGGTTATTACCACGGTCGAGACCGGAGGCGCGAGGCCGACATTCGCTCATAAACACTACCCGAGTGCTGCGTCTTGGTTCACGTTCAGTTACATTTCTATAGGGGACTTATTACTATGTAATTATATATCTAACAGTAAGGCGTCACATGAGTGAGAAAGTGAACTCAATCCGCATTTTACATGTCGACGATGATCCCGACCTTGCGGAATTGGTCAGTACCTATCTCCGAAGAGAGGACAGTCATTTCGAGGTCGTATCCGCGGGGAGCGCGAGTGACGGACTCGACACACTCGCTGAAACGGACATCGACTGCGTTGTTTCCGACTACGACATGCCGGAGCGGAACGGGATCGAACTTCTCGAAGCCGTTCGCGAGCGGGACGCCGATCTTCCATTTATACTGTTCACGGCGAAAGGAAGCGAGGACATCGCGAGCGATGCGATTTCGGCGGGCGTTACGGATTATTTACAGAAGGGAGTCGGCACCGATTAGTACGCCGTTCTGGCCAATCGGATCCGAAACGTCGTCGACAAGTGGCGAGCCGAGCGGGAGGCCGAACGGACCAAGCGGCGCCTCGAGGCGATCGCCGAAAACTCAAGCGACGCCATCCTCACCGTCGACTCCACGAACACGATCCAGTTCGTAAACCAAGCGACCGAAGACCTGTTCGGGTACGACCCGGAGACCCTCAGAGGCGACTCGCTGTTCACCTTGATACCGGAGCGGTACCGAGACGGCCACCGGCAGGGAATGGAGCGGTTCCTGGAGACGAACGACCGGTCGCTGGACTGGACGGCGATCGAATTCTCCGCCCAGCATCGAGAGGGACACGAGGTGCCGGTCTCGATATCGTTCAGCACGTTCAAGGAGGGCGGCGAACGCAAGTTCGTCGGCGTTCTCCGAGACATCTCGGAGCGTGTTCGGATGGAAGACGAACTCCGAGAGCGAGAACGGCGGTTCCGGCAGATGGCCGAGAACATCCAGGAAATGGTCTGGATGACCGACCCGACGAAGGGAGAAGTGCTCTACGTCAACCCCGCGTACGAGGAGATTTGGGGCCGGTCGCCCGACGCGCTGTACGAGGACCCGCAGTCATTTGCGGACGCCATCCATCCGGAGGACCGAGACCGAGTCGAAGAGATCCTCGATCCGCAGTCGACTGGCTCCTACGAGGAGGAGTACCGCATCGTCCGGCCGAACGGAGAGACGCGATGGGTGTACGACCGGGCCGTTCCGGTGAAAAACGAGGCCGGAGAAGTGTATCGGACCGTCGGTATCGCCTCGGATATAACTGAGCGGCGAGAACGCGAGCGTGAGTTTGATCGCGTCGTCGAACTCCTCGATCACACGGAACGGGTCGCCGATGTCGGCGGCTGGGAGGTCGACCCGAAGACGGGAGACGCGTTCTGGTCCGACCACCTGTTCGAGCTCATCGGCTGGGAGGGCGACCGAGCGCCCTCACTGGAGGACATCGCCGACATCTACGTCGAGGAAGACCGGCCGAGGGTTGAAGCCGCGGTCGAAAACGCACTTACTCACGGGGAATCGTTCGCGATAGAGGCCCGCCTCCAGCGGTCTAACGGCGAGGATCGGTGGATGGAGATCCGCGGCGACCCTCACGTCGAAAACGGTGAAGTCACGACGCTCCGAGGGGCCGTTCACGACATTACTGAGCGGAAGCAACGAGAGCGGGCGCTTCACGAACTGTACGACGTCACTTCGGACCCGGATCTGTCGTTCGACGAGAAAGTACAAGCGCTTCTGCGGCTCGGTCGGAGGGAGTTAGGAACCGAGTACGGGACCCTCTCGAGCATTCACGACGACGAATACGTCTTCGAGTTCGTCGACACGGACCGTGAGACGATCCAGCCCGGCGACGTAGTTCCGGTCTCGGCGACGAACTGTGAACTAGTAGCGAGCACCAGACAGACGGTCGTGATCGGCGACGTCGAACGGGATGCGCCCGAGGAGACCGGCCGGGCGGGATTCACCGAGTGGGGGATTTCGTCGTACATCGGAGCCCCGGTGTTCGACACCGGTGACGTGTACGGGACGTTCTGTTTCTACGACACTGCGGCCCGGGCCGATCGGTTCACGGACTGGGAGGAGACGCTGGTTGACCTGATGAGCAACTGGGTGACGGTGGAACTCCAGCGAAAGCGGACGACGGAACAGCTCCGAGATCAGAACGAGCAGTTGAGCCAGTTCGCGTCGATAGTTTCGCACGACCTACGGAACCCCCTGAACGTCGCGAAGGGCCGACTGGAGTTGGTACGAGAGGAGGACGACGGTGAGCATATCGACGCGGTGCGCCGGTCTCACGAGCGGATGCAGGACTTGATCGACGATCTGCTTGCGCTCGCTCGCGTCGGAGAACAGATGGGCGAGTTAGAGCGAGTGAACCCGGCGGATGTAGCCAGCGATTGCTGGCGGACAGTCGCTACCACTGAGGCGACGCTCAGAACGGCTATCAGCCGGAGTGTTCGTGCCGATGAAAGTCGGTTTCGCCAGTTGTTCGAAAATCTCATCAGTAACGCGATCGAGCACGGAGGCGAGGACGTGACGGTTACCGTCGGGGAACTGGACGACGGGTTCTACGTCGAAGACACCGGTGTGGGGATTCCGGAAGAGAACCGTGACAGCGTGTTCGAACCCAGCTACTCCACCACGCGAAACGGGACCGGCTTCGGACTACACATCGTGAATCAGGTGGTGAAAGCACACGGATGGGACATCCGGGTGACTACCGGAGCTCGGGACGGCGCCCGGTTCGAAGTCACGGGCGTCGAGTTCAGTTCGGAGTGACCCGTCGCGGGTTCAGCTCCCGAGGCGTCGCCCCGCGACGCGGAGCGGCACGGCCTCTCAGGACTGCTGGTTGGGGAAGACCATCACCGGTACGGCCGCCTCTCGGATGAGTCGGTTCCCGGGGTCGCCCGCCAGCGTCTGCTTCCACGTGTCCATGTCGCGCGGCGTGAAGGCGACCACCGTCGCCGCGGTCATCTCGACCGCGTCGACGAGCGCCTCCGTGACCTCGCGCGCTTCGAGCGTCACCCACTCGAACTCGAGGTCGCGGCGATAGAGGATGTCCGAGAACGTTTCGTAGGTCGCCCCGGCGAACTGGTCTCGACCGGTCTTGATCGTCGTCTCGGCGTCGGTCCCCCGCGTGACGTGTGTCACGATGAGCGTGGTCCCCGCGTCGAGATGCGGCCGGATCGCACGCGCCGTCGCCTCCGCGTCTTCGGGACTCGCTATCGGGACGAGAATGCGTTCGAAGAGCTCGTCGTTCACAACGGAACTGTCTCCCAGACGAACATAACTCGTGGGGGACGTTCCCGAGGTGCGGCTCTCCGTGTGCGGCGGGCACCGACACCCCAGTCGGACTCAGTTGACCTCGATGATCTCCACGTCGAACGTCAGCGTTTCGCCGGCGAGGCGGGGGTTGAAGTCCACCCGAACGATCTCCTCGTCGACGTGAACGACCTCTCCCTGACTCCCGTTCTGAGCCTCGAGATACGAGCCCTCCTCCGGCGTCTGTCCGCCGAGCATCTCTCTGAGCTCCGCGGTCTCGAACTCCTGGACGTGTTCCTCGCTGGGTTCGCCGTAGGCCTTCTCCGGCGGGATCGTCAGCGTCTCCGTGTCTCCCGCCTCTAAGCCGATCAGTCCCTCCTCCATCCCCTCGATGACCTGCTCGGCCCCGATTTCGACCGTCAACGGCGTGTACTCTCTGTCGGGTTGCGCTTCGGCGAGCCCCGCCTCCTCGGCGACGGACTGCCGGGTGGTGTCGAACACTGTTTCGTCGTCGAGTCGGCCCGTATACTCGATCGTCACGGAATCGCCGGTATCGATCGTCATACGCGTTCGAACAGCGCCGCACGGAAAGTCTGTGGCATTGCGCGACAGGAGCCGGTGCGGCACAGTGCGGCGTCGCCGTGTCGGCGGTCAGGGCGGGCGCCGACGGGTGGCTCGCTTCGTCACTGCGATCCGACCGACCGCCGGAGCGCGCGCTGTGCGCGGTACAGCGTGTACGCAACGGAGACCCCGACGAAGACTACCGCCGCACCGACGGCAGCGAGCACCGGACCGGACGCCGGCTCCTTCAGGTCGTCGCCCGTGCCGCAGTTTCCGCAGCCGTCGTCGCCGCAGTTCCCACACCCCGGCGCGTCCGTCGAGTCGTCGTCCGCCGAGTCGGCCGTCGATCCGCCCCGGTCGGCCGCGGTGGCCTCGTCTGCGTCGGGGGTGGCACTCGTCTCGTCCGGTTCGCGAGAGACGCCGTCCGGCCGCGTCTCGCTCGGCGTTTCGTCCGGGCCGTCGTCCGTGGCGACCGGCCCGGCGGTCACTTCGACCGAGTCCGTGGCCTCGCCACCCGAGTCGTCGGGCTCGTCGAACAGGTGCGGCGCGTGCGAGCGGAGCGCCTCCAGCCCAGCCTCGATCTCTTCGCGGTCCTGGTGGCCCACCGCGAACTCGGACAGCTCGTCGACCATCTCGCGGGCGCGCTCGGATCGGTCGTTCTCGACGTAACTCCGGGCGGCGTCGAACATTGCTCGGCCGAGCCAGTGTGCGAACACCGGGTTCTCGTACCGGTCTTCGAGCGCTTCGAGGCGTTCGAGCTTCGTCTCGCCCGCGTCGATGTCGCCGTCGAAGAATGACGCGCGCGCGGAGAAGAACGCCGCCACCGCCGCCCACGTCGCACTCGACGGCGTCGAGAGTCGCTCGTGGTGCGCGGCCGTCTCGCTCGCCCAGTGTTCGACCCGACTGATGTCGGCCGCCTCGAAGCCGGCGCGCGCGGCGTTCGCCGTCGCGACCGGGAGCCAGCGGGTGATCGACTCCTCCCGGGCCGGGTACCGGTCGGCGAGCGCTTCGATCCGACCGATCCGGTCCTCGATCGCTTCGACGTCCGTCCGCTTGGCGTCGGCGTTCGTTCGGCCGGCGAGGACGCCGGCCAGGCCGGCGGCGACGTCGCCGTCCGGGTGGGTTCGAAACAGCTCCTCCGCGCGGGCGACGCGGTCACCTTCGACCGCCGAATCGGGATGGTCGTCGCCCGTGTCGGCGCCGGCGTTGCGGCCCAGCGGCACGTCAGCGGTCTCCTCGCTCTCGGGTTCCTCGCCGAGGTACAGTTCCGCGTGAGCGTACGCCCGCAACAGCGCGGCCGCGACGTCCGGCTCGGGATGCGCGTCGTACAGCGTTTCGAGACGGTCAACCAGGGGTTCGATCCGATCGCGACGATCCCCTTTCCCGTTCGCGTGGATCGTCTCGGCGGTCGCCCGAGCCAGCGGCGCCGCGATCGCCGGCTCGGGGCGGCGGTCGTACAGCGTTTGGATTCGGTCTCGGTACGCCTCGATGCGGCCGGGGTCGATCGCGGTCTCGTAGAGGTCGTCACGGTCCCGCACGCTCGTCGCGTTCGCGAGGGCGTTCGCGAGGTGGACCGCCGTGTCGTTGGCTCCGCCGTGGCCGCGGAGCCGGTCCAGCCGCGCGATCGTCTCGGCCTCAGCGTCGAACGCTCCGCGTTCGCCGTAGGCGTCGGCGAGCGCGACGAGGGCGTCGGTCAATCGCGCGTGATCGTCCGGGCTCCTCTCGGCCGGTTCCGTCGCGGCGATCGCCTCGACGCGTCGCTCTAGCTCGTCGACAGACCGTGTGTCGCTGGCTACCATATGTGTTGACTTACCCTTGGCGTCTTCCGACGTAAACGCTCGCCTTCGAGCGTGGCGTCACCTGCTGTCGTTTTCCCCGCGCGTCCCGCTCCGTGCTGCCGAGCAGTTTCCGGTCGTCAGGCACTAGCGCTGGCTGCGTCGGCACTCCGCTTGAGCCTGATAATGAGACTAATCAGGAAGGTCCCTATCATCACCAAGAGCACGTTGACGGCCCCTCGGATTGCCGGCGCCGGGAGCGAAGTGGCGGTGGCGCCCTGTATAACGCTCACCGTCCCCACACAGATCAGCACGGCGATCACGTAGGTGACGGTGGCATCGAGGACGGTCCCGTGCGTTAACCGACGCGCCCGGATCGCCTGTCCGAACGAGACCCCGTAAACGGTGAACGCACCCGCCGCGGTCGCGACGATCACCTCCGCGACCACCGTCGGTCCGAGCCAGACAACGAGCGGGAACTGGATTAAGGCGAGCAGCATGAATCCAGTCTCGATCCGTCGGGCCGTCGACAGCGAGATCCGGGTTCCCTCGGTCGATGTCGCGGGCTGAGCGTAGTACAGTTCTCGGAGTGACAAGGCGAGGAAGACGGCAAAGAACAACTGTGAAAGGAGTCTGAACGCGACGAGAACCGTTCCAACTGCCGGGCGAATCGTCTCGGCCAGCAACAGCGCCGAGAACACTCCACCGACGGCCGTCGACAACGCGACGTACCGCCACACGAGCGTGTCATGCGGTTCGTGTCGCGCTGTTACCAGCGCGTACCGCGCCGTTCCGAGGCACGCGGCCAGCACGAGGACGAGGGCGACGAACCGAGTGACGCTGACCCCGAGTACCGGTGACGAGGTACTAACGACCGCTGGTCCCGGCTCTAACGCGCTCGACCCGAGAGTCGCCGTCATCAGTTCGTTCCCGCCACGTTCGACGACGCGGTCACGCATTGCTGGTCACGATAACAAGTCTCGTTTGAACGCTGCCACAGAGGCGTATCGCTCCATCTTCGCTGTTCTCAGCGACTTCAGCAAGACTGTGGACAGTCCTTCGGGGATACCGGTCACGACGTCTCGCGTGTGAACGGTCCCGTCGTCGCGGGTCGGCGCGGCGCCCGTCAGTAGCTCGTGCCCGATCATACCGAGCCCGTAGATGTCGGTCGCAGTGTCGACCCCGCCGAATCGGTCGGGAGCGACGTGTTCCGGTGCCGCGTACGAGTCGGGTATCTCGGAGAACGTAGTCTCCGGCCCGAACACTTCCCGCAGTCCCCAGTCGCTGACCCGCGGAAAGGCCCACGCGTCAGGGTCTTCGACGGCGTTGACCGCAGTAATCACGCCCGGCCACATCGCACCGTGAAGCACGCCCGCAGCGTGTGCGTACTGAACCGCGTCGGCGATCTGTAACAGAATCCACCTGGCTTCAGCCGGTGAGACCGGCGTCTCTCTCTCGGTGAGGAGCCCCGGTGCGCCCCGCTCAGAGACGAGCCACGGTACGGGGCGCGTTCCGGCGTCGACGACGCGTGCGACAGCGTCATGATCGTCGATCCGACGCCACCGCTCGATCGCGTCCCGAAAGGCGTCGTCATGCATACCGCTGGCGATCACACCCCGGCGGCACGTCGCGGTGAATTCGCGCCCGCTCGTCGCGAATTGGATGCGCTCGGCGTCTGAATCGCCGGCTGCTTCAGCAGCCTCTCTTGACCTGTGTTCGGTCAGCGATCGGTCGAGTCGGGGTGGCTTCGCAGGGGGCTCGTTTGGGGGATGTCCGGGCGTCGGCGACGCGTCCTCGCCGTCCGCGGAGCCGGTCGACTCCTCTCGGTCCGCCGCGACGGCGGGTTCGGTCGGTGAGATCGCTTCGTCCCCTTCGTCCGCGATCACTGACCCGCCGGATTCGAACTCGGGGGGTTGATAGCCGGCGACAGTCCGGATGGCAAGTGACTCGTCAATCAACCCGGCTTCGACCGCCCCGTCGATGATCTCGGCGACCGCCTCCTGGTTGTGGTCGTCGAGCACCGCGAGAGTTCGAAGCGCGACCGACCGGGCCGCTGGATCGCGAAGCGCTCGTCGGAACCGTCCGGCACAGGCGTCGACGAGTTCGGGCGTCTCCGCGGACACGAATCGAAGTGCCCACGACGCGGCTCGTTGAACTTCCTCGTCGTCGTGCTCGAGCTGCGCCACGACCCGCGCGGTCCGCGCGGCGTCGAACGATTCGGGATCTGTGAGCGCCGCCTCGAGCAGCTCGTTCGGGTCCGGCGTCAAGTCCGTTCGGTCCATGATGATACTCTACCCAACAGCACGTCGTCACGTGGTCTGCTCAACCTGAGAGAGTCACGCTAATAAATCACGCTACATCACCCACGGTCCGCTCGATCTCCACCAAACGACTTCGGGGGTCGAAGACCAAGGTGTACCGACATGAGTGTTCCGCCCGCTACTGTCGAACGAACCTCCGGCGACCCGTTGATCGTACACGTCAGTGATATCCACGGCTACCTCACGGACGCTCGAAGCGCGCTGCTCGCCGTCGGTGACTCCGGGCAGTATCCGGACCTCGTACGGGCCGATGAGTCTGACCGGCTCCACTGGGCGGACAACGATTACGTACTCGTGGTCAACGGCGACGTGATCGACCGGGGGCCGGCGAACGAGGAGTGTCTCGAGATGGTCTGGCGACTCCAAGAGGAAGCCCCGCCCGGGCGGGTCCGATACCAGTTAGGGAATCACGAGTTGGCTATTCTGCTCCCGTCGTTCGTCCGGTGGCCGGGTGCGTATTCCACCGGCCTCGACGCGGCGGACCGGCGCGAGTTTCTCCGGCGAGCCAGCGAGGGAGCTGTCACGGCCGCCTTCGAGGGATATCAGTATCGCTACAGTCACGCCGGACAGAACGAACCGTTCGACGTGACGAGGGTAAACGACGTAGTCCGGAACGCCGCGAGCGAGCTGTTGGCCGTCGACGGCGACGACAGAACGGTACAGAAGCGGCTCGAACGACGACACGGCCGCGTGTTCGCTCTCGGCAGCGACGGCGGCCGTGGCCCCGATGCCGGGCTCTGCTGGCTGGACTTCACGCACCTGGATCCGTCGGCCCCACCACAGATCGTCGGCCACACGAAGCGAGTCGACCCCGTTCGGAACGGCAACGTGGTCTGCGGGAATATCATCCGGATGAACCACCGCTCGGCAGGGGGCGAGGGCGTCCTGATCGAGAGCGCTGATTCGCTGGAGGTCGTCCGCCGAAAACCCGACGGGTCCGTCTCCGTCTCATCGGTCTGACCGGCGCGCGCCGCGCTGTAGCGGGCGATCGGCGCAGGTGGACCCGCTCCGCGTCTGTGCGTGACAACGCCCGCTGCGGCGACTGCCCAGTTCTACCGGTGTACGGGGCGAGCGCCGCGACGCGCGGCCCCGAGACCGTCCACGGGGCCGAAAGCGTCGACGGTGCGTTTCGGATACGGCTGAAGTGATCAGTCGTCCCCGATGGTGGCCTCAGCGTCGTCCGGTTCAGGTCCCGGTTCGGAGCCGCCGGGGTCCGGCGTCCCGCGAACGTCGCCCGCACGCCACGTCCCGCGTCGGAACCACAGCCACGCGATGACCGCCCCGGCGACGTTCGAGGCGAAGAACGCGATCCAGATGCCCCGGACGTCGGGCTGGCCGAGGAACCACAGGTCGGTCGGGAGTATGCCCTGCGAGGCCACGTAGGAAACGGGCAGCCGGATGACGGCGAGCGCCGTGATAGAGATGGCGGCGGCGATCAGGGTCTTCCCGGCGCCGCGGAAGCCGCCCGTGAACGCCCGCTGGATCCCGATGAACCCGAACGAGAGCGCGACGTACCGGAGGAACTGCGCACCGACATCGAGCACGGCCGGGTCGTCGGTGAACACCGAGACGATTGGTGTCGGGACGAAGAAGATGGCGACGCCGACGACGCCGAGGATCCCGAACAGTCCCTTCGCGGCCACGTAGTTGGCCTCCTGTGCGCGGTCGTACTTGCCGGCCCCGACGTTCTGCCCGGTCATCGTCTCGACGCCGCGCGCGACGGCGATCGCGGGGAGGAAGATGACGGAGAACACCCGCGTTCCGATACCGAACGCGGCGACGACCGAGGTCGAGAACAGCCCCACGACAATCAGCAGGGCGTTGATCGAGAGCGCCCGACCGGTCCCCTCGATCGACGCCGGGACGCCGATTCGGAGGATCTTCCGGAGATACTGGAGGTCGGGCTTCATATCGGCGACGTTGATCTGAATCCCTCGCGTTCCCGACAGCATGATGTAGAGGCCGACGAGCATCGCCAGCGCCCGCGAGAAGATTGTGGCGATAGCGGCGCCCTGAATTCCGAGTTCCGGGAACGCGATCGGGCCAACCGCCCAACCGTTGATCAGGAACGGGTCGAGGATCACGTTGATGACGACCGTCCCGAACATGACGAGCATCGGCGTGATCGTGTCGCCCGCGCCGCGCATCAGCGAGATGAACACGAAGAATCCGAACATGAACGGCAAGCCCAGCGCGACCACCTGCATGTACGCCGTCGCGCCGGGGAGGACTTCGGGCGAGGCGCCGAGGAACGCGAGGAACTCCTCGACGAACGGATACCCGATCGCTCCGAAGATGACCGAGGCGATGAACGCGAACGAGACCGTCTGCGAGGCCGCATACTCGGCTTTTTCCGTCTCCTCGGCGCCAGTGTGCTGGGCGACGAGGACGCTCCCGGCGACCGAGAGCCCCATCCCGAGCGAGATGAGCAGGAACACCATCGGGAACGCGAAGGAGATAGCCGCCAGCGCCTCCGTCGAGTACTGGCCGAGCCAGAACGTGTCCGCCAGGTTGTAGGCGGTCTGCATCAGGTTCGTAATGACGATGGGAAGCGAAAGGAAAAACAGCGGTTTGACGATGCCGCCCTCCGTCAGGTTGAGCTCCTCTTGGCCTTTGAAGAAGCTCACGCGACCACCTCCGATCGGGGCTGCCAGCCGAGGTGGAGTTCCAGCGTGTTTTCGAGCATCCGACGCGTGTCGTCAAGCGACTCACCGAGCGCCACGTGTCGGGCGTGTGCGCCGTTGATCGTCGTCGTGACGAGCCTGGCGACTTCGTCCGGGTCAGTCTCGGCGAAGTGTCCGCCGTCGACACCGTCGGCGACGATCTCCCTGACGACCTCGCACACGATGTCGTCGAGTTCGAGGAACCGTTCCCGGTACAGTTCCTGGAAGGGTGCTTGGGCTTTCAGCTCCATCATCGCCACGGGGAAGCCGTCGGCGGCGGGATCCGACGGTGTGAAGGCGTGGTCGAGGAACGCTGTGAGCCGGTCGCGCGGGTCGGTCGCCTCGAACGTGAGTTTCGTCTTGAACCGCTCGATCAGGTCGTCGAGGAACGCGTTCAGCAACTCCGCTTTCGTGTCGAAGTGGTAGTGGATCGCGGCGGTGGTCATCGACGCCTCGTCGGCGATTTTCTGTACCGTGAGGCCGGCGTACCCGTGCTCACACAGCACCGAATTCGTCGCGTCGATGATCTCGGATTTTGTCTCCGATCCCATTTCGTTCTGTCTCAACTTACTAACTGATTAGTTAAGGGCCTTCTGATGCGACGGCGGAGCCGAGGAGTCGGTCGCTGCGACTGCGAGAGTCGAGTGGATCGGTGTCGTGTGCGGCGTCACATCGCCGAGGCCGACCTTCGGTGTGATCCAGGACCCGGCGCCGACCGGCGGAGCGGCTAGAAGCGCGTCCGGTACGCTGTCGCCGTTGAACTCCGACAGCGCTCGACAGACCGGACCGCGTCGTACGCGTTTCCCGTCGATCGCGTTCCGCGCGTCACCCAGGCCACTCACCGGCGGCGTGACAGAAACCGTGTCAAACTTCACGTCGTGTCGCCGCAATCGTTCGCTCGACATGAATCCGGAGCTGATGGGGGTGGGGGTCGCACCGAGTCTCGTCGGCGTCGCGCCGGTGGGGACCTGAGCCTCTCCGGGCCGACGTCCCCGACCACCCCGCTGGGGCCGGTGGGACGGGCGCTCCTCTTTGCCGGCCTCGCCGGGATACGACTCAGTCTCGGCCCCGATCGGTAAGTCCCGCCGGTCGTCTCTGGACCGGCGTGAGACGGGCCGCCCGGTCGTCGGGAGGTATGTGTCGAGAGCGGACGGACTACGCACCCGGCGAACGCCCCTAACGGCGAAGTGACTCACTGTTCAGCGGGGGCCCACCGGTGAAGTCTCGGCCGACGGTCGCGTGGGCCCTCGGAGTTGTCGGGCAATAGATCGAAGCGAGAACCGAACGAGTGCTTGTGTGTCTACGACACATTTCTGCCGAATGTTTAATCCAGCTAACCGCGAACTGGTGGACGGAAAGAGAGTCGCACGCTCCCTTTCCCCCCCTAATGACCGACAGCTCGGCGCCGCTCGGACAGTGCCCGAGCTGCGACCGCGAGATCCCCGCGGCGTGGAAGATCATTGAGTACGATCACGGGGACGGGAATACGGGTGTCTTCGCGGAGTGTCCGGACTGCGATGCGGTGGTGAAACCACGGTAGGCCGGTCCGCTCCCTCGACGTAGTCGGGGAGTTCCGGTCTCGGAGACGGCTTGGTCTCAGATCGCGACCTCACAGACGCGTCTCAGAGAAATGGAGTGGCCCCCCCGCCCGTGTGTGCGTGAACGATGAAAATCGGCACGTCGTTCATCGCTGGTCCCGTTAGCTTATGTACAATTCGCACAATACAGTCTCGACGCCGGCGAGACGACCGGCAGAGATGACCTCACCGTGCGACGATCGACGCCGCGGGACCTCGCCGTGACGGAGACGAATCTCGCCAACGACGAGAAGAGCCGCCGGCGCACGGGATGAGCGGGCCTGTTCAAGCCGGTGGTTCCAGTCGCCCTCCGTTCCAGCGCACCGGCGGATTCGTGACTTCCGGGTCGACCGTTAGCCGCTGGGCGACGCGATGACTTCGGACGACATCACCGCACCCAAAGCGCTACTCGACGTGCTCTTGGAACAGGGACTCGGGGTCGGCCTCCATTTCTGCCTCGACGTCAGCGGACAGTTCGCCGACCGAGAGTTCGTCGAGCGCCTCCTTGAGCTCCTCGGCCCGTGGGAGGGCGAGTATTTTGCAACTCACGGCGTCCCCAGCCGTTTTAATGAGGGTGTCGAACCCGAACACGTACTCCTGCGTCGTCGCGAGATCCAGCATTATCGGATCGACGATAGCCGACGCGAAGTCGTGGACGAACTCCGGAGGGGTATGCTGGTTCGACGTGCCGAGCACGTTCGCCCACCCGTCGACGAATCCGCTGATCATGATATTGCTGATCTCTTCGATCGCGCTCTCGTGAATTCCGTCGAATCCGTCGGTGACCGCTCCGGTACCCATCGCCTCTGCGATTGTTTCGGCGGAGGGCTCGTCGAACAGGACAAGGACGTAGCCGGTGGGGAGGCCGGTTAGCTTCGCAACGACGCCCACCTGCTGCTCGTCACCGAGTCGCGGTCCGATCTGTTCGACCTGAAGGAAGCTCATGCGGCTGACCGTAACCGACGTGTCGATCCCGGTCATCATCGTTATGCTGTCGCCTGCGGTGTCGCCGCCCTTCGCGGCCATTCGGCTGAACACCTGGAGCTTGTCCAGCGGTATCGGCGTCGACTCGCTGGTGAGCCGGGTATCGAGAATATGCCTGAACGACGCCTCCTCGAGGAATACGTACGCCGTCGTTTCGACGACTGCGCTCGACGTTTCGAACGTTGTGTTCACCGTCAGCACCTGATTCGACGCCTGATCGATCGGCGTCGCGTCCGGGATGATGTCCGTCCCGCCTCCCGTCAGGTACGTCGGTGGGCGCTGATCGATAGCCTGGTTCAGATAGTCCGCCCACCCGTCGATGAACCCGCTAAGCATGATGTTTCCGAGTTCCGTGAGCCGCGATTCGAGACCGATCGCCTCGGCGCCGTCACCGGGAAGGCTCTTCGCGAGCGTCCTCGCGCCCGCCTCGTTGAAGACGAGCAGTGCTGTCCCAGCGATACCCCCGGAGAATTCGCTCGAAATGCCGATGAGATCCTGATTGTGAAGGTCAGCGATGATATCTCGACGCCGGAGGAGATCGATGCTCGTCGCTTCGACCGTCGGCCGGACACCGGTCAACTGTCCGAGTGAGTTCGCGGCCTGTTTCGACCCGTCATGAGCGAGGCGATTAAACTCTCCGAGGGCGTTAACCTCAATCTTCATATATGGTATGTTAATTGACAAGGCAGCATTTTAACACTTACCCCGGCGTTCCGCACCGCGGAAGCGAACCCTGAGAGCTCCTCGAACGGTGACGCGTTATACGGGCGCCGAGTGAAGGCAGCATCGGTAACCGCAGCATCGATGAACGCGAAGCGGCCACCCTCGGCAGTTCGTTCGGAGTGACGCGTCGTCCGCTGCGGAGATTCACTGTGCGTCGGAGAATCCGTAGGCTTTCACTCTCTGAACTCCACCGTGTAGCCGTTGTCGCGGAGCGCCTCGACGAGTTCGTCTCCGCGCTCGATCGTGAACTCGTGGAACGAGTTGTCCGGGCTGTCCGCCGAGTACAGCTCCGAGTCGATGTTGTCCGGGACCTCGTTCTGATGGGTGTCCTCCTGGACGACGACCGGCTGACTGGGAACCCGGGTAGAACTGCTTTCCTCTGTCATTTGAACATATCTTGTTACAGGTGTTCGGATATTTGAATTTCGATCCGGGTTCGGATCGGGACCGGCGTCCCCACGAACGAATACGGCCGGATCGGTGCCGACGGCGGACGGGTCGACCAGAGCCGTCGACTCCGAGAGCGAGAGCTGCCGGAGCCGGTGCGCGTCACCCGACACTTTTCGTGGGGGCTCGTGTCGTGTGACGTATGGACGTTGATCGGGCCCGCGGTGTCCTCTGTGGGATCGCCTGTGGCGACGCGCTCGGTCGGCCGGTCGAGTTCATGTCCGCGTCCGGGATCCGTACCGGTCACGGGCGACTCGACGAGATGGTCGGCCACGGAACGTGGAACCAGCCCGCCGGGACGATCACGGACGACACCGAGCAGGCGCTGTGTATCGCGCGGAGCCTCGTCGAGCGGGGAGAGTTCGATCCGGCGGACATCGCGGAGCGGTTCGTCGCGTGGTACGACAGCGACCCGTTCGACATCGGCCGGATGACGATGAAGTCGTTGAGCCGACTCAAGCACGGCGGCGAGTGGGACGAGGCGGGCCGGCACGTCTGGGAACACAGCCCGGAGGGGCAGAACGCCGGGAACGGGAGCGTGATGCGGTGCGCGCCGCTCGCAGTTCCGTACGCGGCGGACCGAGAGCGACTCGTCGAGGTGAGCCGGGATTCGTCGCGGATCACGCACGCCGATCCGCGGTGTACGTACGGGTGCGGGATCCTGAACCTCACGGTGGCTGGGCTCCTCGACGACGCGGACGCGCCGTTACGGGATGCGCTCGACTACGTGGGTACGGACGCACCCGCTGAACTCGTCACGGCGCTTCGGCCGCTCGCTCGGGGAGACTCGCTCGACGACCTGGAGACGTCGGGCTACGTCGTTCATTCGCTACGGACGGCACTCCACGACGGGCTGTCCGCCGAGAGCGCCGAGGAGGCAATCGTGACCGCGGTCAATCGCGGCGGAGACGCCGATACGATCGGGGCGATCGCGGGTGCGGTCGCGGGTGCGCGGTTCGGCGCATCGACGCTTCCCGATCGGTGGCTCGACGCCGTCGGCGAGGCTGACGAACTCGAACGGATAGCGGACCGGCTCGTGGAGACGGCGTAATCCCTCTCTTGGCGTTCGACAGGGACGGACGGTGAACCGGCGGCTCACACGTCGCCAGCGGAACGGAACGTCCGGGGGCAGGTCGTCGCGCAACGGGCGGCGAATCGGCGCCGGGTCGGCGGCCGAGGGACGCACCAACTGACTTATAATACAGCAAAAAGTGAATCAGGGCACGGAGGACCGAGTGTGTCACAGGAGTTTCTGATCCCACTCGTCGCCGGCATCATCGGACTCGGCGTCCTCGCGCAGATCCTCGCCGCTCGGCTCCGCGTCCCGAGTATCATCTTCTTTCTGCTCGTCGGGGTGACGATCGGTCGACCGGGGCTCGGGATCGTGACGAGCGAGAGCTTCGGCGACTCGCTCCCGGCGATCGTCGGGCTCGCGGTCGCGATCATCGTCTTCGAGGGGGCGTTCCACCTCGAGTTCGCGCGCATTCGGCAGGCGCCCCGGGCGGCGGTCCGACTCGTCACGGTCGGGGCCGGCATCGCACTGGTCGGGACCGCGGTGGCCGTCCGGGTCCTCGAAGGGCTCCCGTGGGAGCTCTCGTTCGTGATCGGGGCGCTGCTCGTCGCCACCGGCCCGACGGTCATCTCCCCGATCCTCGAGGTGGTCCCCGTCCGCGATCAGGTCGCAGCCGTCCTGGAGACGGAGGGGATCGTCAACGACGTGACGGCGGCGATCACGGCGGTCGTGCTCTTCGAGACGGTGAACCCGACTGTCGCGGGCGAGGGACTGATTCAGGGGTTCGCGCTCCGCCTCGGAGAGGGGCTGCTCGTCGGCCTCATCGTCGCGGGCATCCTCTACTACCTGCTCCGGTACGTCGACCTGTCGCCCGGGGCCGCGCCGCGGAACGCACGGCTGCTCGCCCTCGCCGGCGCGCTCGCCGCGTACGCGGGGGCGAACCAGCTGGCGAGCGAGGCCGGCGTCGCCGCCGCCGCCACCGCCGGACTGGCGCTCGGGAACGTGGACATCCCATACAAGGAGGAGATAACCGACTTCAAGGGCGACATCACGCTGCTCGTGCTGGCGTTCGTGTTCATCGCGCTTGCCGCGCAGCTCCCCCCCGCGGCGATATTCGACGTGGGGCTCGCGGGGCTCGGCGTGGTCGTCGTGGTCGCGGTGGTGATCCGGCCGCTGCTCGTGTTCGTCTCGACCGTCGGCGACCGGTTCACCCTCTCCGAGCGGCTGTTCATCAGCGCGATCGGGCCGCGCGGGATCATCCCCGCGTCGGTCGCGACGCTGTTCGCCACCGAGCTTCGGGCGGCCGCCACAGAGCTCAACGACCCCGCGCTGGCGCAGCAGGCGGACCTGCTGATCGGGACGGTGTTCCTCGTCATCTTCGTGACCGCCCTCGTCCAAGGCGGGCTGGCGCGGTACATCGCACAGTACCTCAACGTGATACCCATGAGAGTCATCATCGTCGGAGGCGGACAGGTGGGCCGCGCGCTCGCCGAGCGCCTCGAAGACCGCGGCGAAAACGTCGTCATCATCGAGGAAGATGAGGCGACGGTCGAATCGCTCCGCAACGACGGCTTCGCCGCCGTGATCGGCGACGGGACGGACACGGAGGTGTTGCGCAAGTCCGGCGCGGAGAACGCCAAGATCCTCGTCGCGGCCACCGGAGACGACGACACGAACCTGCTCGTCGCGCAGCTCTCGAAGACGAACTTCGGCGTCGAGAAGATCCTCGCGAAGGCGAACAACTCCGACAACGTCGACGCGTTCGAAGACCTAGGCGTGGGTACGATCTCGGCCGCGATGTCGGCCGCGTGGGCCATCGACAATCAGATCGAGCGACCGGACCTCGCCCACTGGATGACCGACATCGGGGAGACCGGCGATGTCCAACAGATCGAGGTCACCAACGAGGAACTGATCGGTAAGGCCGTCCGCGAGGTGGGTCCGATGCTCCCCGACGGCTGCCTCATCGCCGTTCTCAGCGACGGCGACAGCGAGTCGGTCGCGGTGCCGAGCGCGGACACGGTGGTAAACCGCGGCGACCACGTCACGCTGCTCGGTCGACGCGAGGCCGTCCGAGAGGGAATGGAGTTGGTTCAGCCCGACTGAGCCGGGGTGGGAGACGATGCGCCTCCGCGCTCGGCGAGACTCACACGGAAGAGAAGTACGACTGGCCGAACCGGAGGAGGTCGCGGTCGAACTCCTCCGGGTCGTCGACCCGGAAGTGAAAGAGTCGGTTCCGCATGTCGCCGATTTCGAGCACGAGCTCGCGGATCACGTCCTGCTGGTCGTCGAAGATCGGCTCGAACTCCGCCCAGTGGATGGAGATGAACTGGGCGTAGTGCGCGTAGCTACAGTGGTGGACTGACGCCGGCGTCGGCAGCGGGTGGTCCTTGTCGAACGTCGCGGCCAGCTCGTCTGACAGCGCGTCGCCGAACGCCCGCGCGAGGAGCTCGCGAAGCCGCATCTCGATCGACTCGATCAGCAGGAACGGTTCGAGCATCCGCTTCAGCCGCGTCAGGAGGTCGTAGTCGGTCAGGATCTGCCACGCCTCGCCCCCGTCGACGACGATGTACGTGTGCTCCGCGAGCGCGTCGAACACCGCGAGGACGGTCTCGTCCTCGCTGACCGTGTGCGCGTCCTCGATGGCCGCCCCGACCGATATCTTGTCCAGCGTCTTGTGGCCCACGTCCAGCTGGTGGAACGCGAGCAGCGTCCGGACGACGGATCGGTAGGTGACAATCCCGACGAGCTCGCCGTCGCGTTCGACGCCGACCTGCGTGTAGTCGTTCTCGAACATCCGGCGGAGGGCCGTTTCGAGCTCGAGGTCGTACTGGACGGTCCGGAGTCGGTTGTCGATCGGGAGGTCTGCGATAGTGTACATGATGCTGTCGTGTCGTCGCGGGGGGAGCTACGCGCCTCCGCGCGGTCGTGTCACCGCTCCGCTCACGGGTGACGCCGGAGTTCGGAGTCGATGTACGAGGCGAGCGAGACCCGGGTCGCCGCCGCGGCGCTCTCGCGATCGGTCGTCGCGCGGGCGTACATCGCGCCGTTGACAGTCGCCAAGACGTGCTCTGCGACCCGCGACGGGTCGACGTCGCGAAACGTCCCCTCGTCGATGCCGCGCTCGACGATATCCCGGATGGCGGCCGCTAACCGGTCGTCGATCCGCGTGAACTGCTCGCGGAACACCTCGTTCGTCACGGCCTGCGACCGGAGCTCGACCAAGACGGCCTGGAGCTGGCGCTGCTCCTCGTCCGGTTGGAGCGGCAGGAGCTTCTCGATGACGTGTTCGAGGTCGGCCGTCGGCTCGTCGCCGGTCTCGGTCGCGACGGTCGCTTCGAACCTGTCGACGGCGAACTCGAGAAACGTTGCCAGGAGCTCGTCTTTGGCGTCGTAGTGGTAGTAGATGGCGGCCTTGGACTTGCCGAGTTCGGCGGCGATCCGCGAGATCGACAGCCCGGCGTAGCCGTGTTCGAGCAGCGCTCGGTAGGTCGCCTCCATGATCTCCGCTTCGGCGGCGCTCCAGTCCCGCTCGGGTGCGTCGGCGGCCATCGTCACTCGTCTCCCCGCTCGTCGACCCGTCCGGTGCCGGCGTCGTCGAGGGCTTCGAACTCGGTCGTACACCAGTGACAGAACCCGATGTCCGGGTCGACAGGCTTCCCGCAGGCGGGACAGGTCGGCGATTCGTCCGCCTCCGTCTCTCCCGCCGCATCGCTCGCCCGAGCGTCGTCGGACCGACGCTCGGCGTTCGCGACGAGGTACGCGTCGAGGACGCTGATACCGGTGACGAGGACGAGCGGGAGCAGCGAGAACGGGTCCACGAGCGTCCCCGAACTCACGGCGGACAGCGTCGATTCGGGGACGAACAGGACCGTCGCGGCGAAGCTGGCCGAGAGCCACCCGAGGGCGCGGACCCAACGCCGGAGGTACAGGTGGCCAAGCCCGGTGGCCAACGTCCCCAACAGGGCGGCGAGCAGCGGATTCTTTCGGAGCGAAACGCGTGCCATACTAAATACTGAACGTTCGGTAGGTAAAAGTGCTTCGTCCGCGTCTCTGGGTGTGTGCCGAGAGCGCTTTCCGCGGTCTCAAAATCTTCCACCTGCCAGAAGTCCCGTCATACGGCGCTAGAGGCGGCTTCCGAACACCGACGGGGAGCCGTCCCCTTCGACGCCAAACGCGGACGAAAGGTTGATACTTACCGAACGTTCAGTAGGAGTTACGGGCGAACCGACGCCCGCGTTCGACCAATGACCCGCAATCCCCGATCCGCCGACGAATCGACGAAACCGTGGCACGACCGCCAGCTCGCTCACTGGGACGAGTCGGCCCTCTACGAGGCCGTCACCGAGGCCGTCTCGAACGCCACCGGGACGGCCCGCTCGACGGTCGCGTCCCGGTACGACCGCGCGCACGCGGCGGCCCTCAGCCGACTGTTCGGCGAGGGCGACGGGGAGGCGACGCCCTCGACCGGGGTGGTCAAGTTCGTTCTCTCGGAGTGTGTCGTCTCGGTCCACAGCAGCGGACGGATCTCGGCCAGCCCCGCCGACGAGACGCCCGCCGCGGACGGCTGAGACGTCGCGGAGCAGCCGTGGCACCGAGTCGCTCGCGCCAATACGCTCTTTTCGCTGGTCACCCACCGGTCCGGACGGGCGACCGGAGGCGATGGTCGGCCGTTACCGCTCGACGCTGTCGGTCCCTGTTCCTGAAGGGATTTGAGGCGCCGGCGGGACCGAGACATCGAATCGTGAGCGGAGTCGGCGGGAAGACGGCGCCGGTCACCGGTGCGGGCTCGGGCATCGGCCGCGCCTCGGCGCTGCGCTTCGCCGAGGAGGCGGCGAGCGTCATGGTGGCGGACATCGCGACGACCGAGAGGCCTGACCGACTCCGTCGACGGCGGACAGCCCGCGGACTGAGTCGTCTCGCCCGCGTTGCCCGCGTCGCCCGCGTCACCAGTCGCGAGACACCGGCGTCTCGCTCGCGTCGACGTTCGACAGCAGCCACGCCGCGGCCGCCGAGAGCGCGTCGTCGTCGGTGGCGGTCACCTTCAGCCGGTTGTGGTCCGCCTCGCGATCGGGGTAACAGCCGACGGCGACATCGAACCGGTCCATCGCCTCCCGCAGCGCGGGCACGATGTTCGACTCCGGTTCGACGGTGTACAGGAACCGGGAGCGGCGGTCCCCGGCGAACTCGTCGGCGACCGTCTCGAAGGTCGCCTTCAGCTCGTCCGGGATGCCGGGCAGGACGTAGACGTTCTCGACCACGCAGCCGGGCGCGAGCCCCGCGTCGGTCACCAGCGGGCGGCTCCCCTCGGGGACCGCCGCTTCGGCCTCGACGTCGACGTCGAACTCGCGGTCGGGGACCCGCTCGCGGATCGCCGCCAGCCGGCGCTCGACGGACTCGCGCGTGAGGTCGGTGACGGCCATTTCGCGGTCGAACGCGTCCGCGACCGCCTCCACCGTCACGTCGTCGGGGGTGCTGCCGATGCCGCCGGTGACGATTACGGCGTCGAAGTCCGCGGCGTACTCCCGGACTCGGTCGGCGATCTCTCCCCTGTCGTCGGGGATCGAGAGGATCCGTGCCACGGCGACGCCGCGCTCGCTCAGTTCGGCGGCGAGCCAGTTGGCGTTCGTGTTCACCGTGTCGCCCGAGAGCAGTTCGTCACCCACCGTGATCAGCGCGACCTCCATCAGCATCTCCTACGGTCGGGCGACGGATGTACGTTTCCCGCACCTGAAGGCGCCGCGGTAAGTCCCGACGGAAGCCACCAGAAGGGCTAACTACGCGATCCGTGTACCTCGACGCATGGCCCTCCACGCAGTCGAAAACGTCGAGAAAGCGCTCGGTGTCACTCGAGCGTTTCTGACGCCCGTCACCGTGCGCCGCTGGCTGAAGCTCGCGGTCGTCGTGTTCTTCGTCGGCGGTGGCGTGAGCTTCCCGACGACACAGTTCAGCACGTCGGCTCCGACGGGAGAGGTTTCTCCCGGCGAAATTCCCTCCGGGCTCCCGGTCGAGCTGCTGACGCTCGCAGCCGCGGTCGTCGCCGTCGGCCTCCTGCTCCTCGGGCTGTTCGGCCTGGTCGGAGCGGTCATGGAGTTCGTGCTGATCGAGTCGCTCTGTACCGGCGAGGTGTCGCTCCGACGCCACTGGCGCCGACGCTGGCGGCAGGGGATCCCCCTGTTCGGGTTCCGAGTCGCGATCGGACTCCCGGTGCTCGCGCTGTTCGGCGGCTGGGTCGCACTGCTCGCCGTTCCCGTCCTGACCGGGCGCGACCCCGCGCACTCCGCCACGGCGTTCCTCGTCGGGCTCCCGGTGCTGGCTCTCATCAGCGCCGGGTACGCGTTGGTCTCGGGGTTCACGACCGCGTTCGTCGTGCCGCTCATGATTCAGTCGGACTCGGGCGTCGTCGCGGCGTGGCGTCGCCTCTGGCCGTCGGTCAGGGCGGCGTGGAAACAGTACCTGGCGTACGTCGCGGTCGCGTTCCTGTTGACGGTCGCCACCGGGGTCGTCGTCTCGATCGCGTTCGCGCTCGTCGCGTTCGCGCTCCTCGTCCCCCTCCTCGTCGCGGTCGCGATCGTACACGCGACCGTCTCGGTGACGTCGCCGCTCGGACTCGCCCTCCTCGTCCCGCTCGCGGTGCTGTTCGGCGTCGCGTTGCTCGTCGTTGGGACGCTCTCACAGGTCCCCGTCGTGACGTACCTCCGGTACTACGCGCTGCTCGTGCTCGGCGACATCGAGGAGTCGTTCGACATCCTCGTCGACGGGCGGCCGTCGACCGAGGATCGGTGACGAGGTCGCTCCCCCGGCACCGAGCGTCGAGCGACTCCGCTTCGGGGCCGCTCGCATGCGAGAGCCCCGGGTCGGTGGAACGGATCGAGCACTTCGCCGACCGCGTCCGCGTGATCGCCGCCGCGCGTGCGTCTCACGCTCTCGGGCCGGGTGCCGGAGCGGGCCCCGCCCGAGGCGCCTCGGAGGACGGCTCCGAGTAGGCGATGACGGTCAGAACAGCGACTCCAGCTCCCCGTCGCTATCCATCAGCTCGGTGAAGCGGTCCTCGCTCTCGTCGGTGATCTCGCCCAGATTCTGTTGCGCCTCGACCGCGACCTGCTGAAGCTCCTTCACTCGCGGGACGTTCGTCACGCCGCCGAGCAGGACGAGCCCCGCGACGGTTCCCTCGCCGCGTCGCGGGTAGTCGCCGCCGCGGACCTCCATCGACCCGGTCTGTTCCTCGAGCCACTTGCGACCGTGCTCGATGCCCTTCCGGTTGAGATACTCCGGCGGCCCGGCGACGACGAGCAGCGCCCGCTCCGTCCCGCTCACCTCACACGGCAGAGTGAGCCGACCGAGCGTCGCCTTCCGGACGAGGCTCGTGATCCGATTGGTGGCCTCCGTGCTGTCGATCCCCTCGTTCGAATCGTTGCCGAACCGCGAGAGCAACCCCGACCGCTTCGGTTCGTCGACCTCGACGTCGGCGTACCCCAGCGACGAGATGCCGCCGCCCTTGAGCGTGTTGATGATCTCGGAGGAGTCGACCACGCTCTCGGCGACGTCGCTCCCCTCGGTGATTTCGCCGGCGCTGAAGAGCACGCCGAACCGCTGGACCAACTCCCTGTTGATCGCGTCGAACCCTTCTCCGACGGACTCGCCCGAACTGCGCCACGCGTCGTTGTCGAACAGCATGAGGTTGTCCACCTCGTCGACGAACGTCTTGAGCGAGCGGGCGGCGTTCAGCGTGTAGATCCCGCCCTCGTCGCTGCCGGGGAGGATGCCGAGCCCGTAGACGGGTTCGGTGTAGATCCGTTTGAGGTTCTTCGCGATCACGGGTGCGCCACCCGATCCCGTCCCGCCGCCCAGCCCCGCAACGACGAGGAACGCGTCGATCTCGTGGACCGGCACCGAGTCGAGCGCCCCCTGGATCTCGTCGATGTCCTCCTCGGCCACTTCCGCGCCCAGTTCGTTGTCCGCGCCCACCCCGTGGCCCTTGACCCGCGATTGCCCGATCAGGATCCGGCGGTCCTCCGGGAGGCGGTCGATCCCGTTGAGGTCCGCCTTCGCCGTGTTGACGGCGATCGCTCCCCGAACGATGTCTGCGCCCGTCTGTGCGTCGTAGGCCAGGAACTCGTCGACTACCTTCCCACCTGCCTGTCCGACCCCGATCAATGCGAGTTTCACGTGAACACACCACATGTATCTACGCGGGTCGGACTGATAAAGGTTAGAAGCCGCCTCAGCGTAGCGTGAGCGACTGCTTCCCCGGTACAGGAAGCCGCGGTGTTCACAGGCGGGAGTGGCGTCACGAGTCGTCGTCCGCGGACGCGTCGGAGTCACGCCGTTCGGTCGACGGATCGGCACTGACGCTCGGACCGTCGGCAGGAGTCGCCCCGGTGTCGTCGTCGCCGCCTTCGTTACGAGCCTGCTTGAGTGCGTCGACGGCGCTGTCCGTCGATTCGACCCGGGTTTCGGTCACGCCGCTCGGATCGAGTTTCGGCTCCGCTGCGGCCTCGGTGCCAGTTTCGTCGGCGGCCGAGCCGTCGGTCTCGTCGGCGGCCGGGGTATCGACCTCGGCGTTCGCGTGTGGGTCCCCGTCTCCGTCGGCGTCGGCGTCGCCGTCGCCGTCGCCGTCGCCGCCGAGGCCGAGCCACGATCTGAGTGTGTCAAGCAGTCCCATCGTTAGTAGTGTTTAAACAGGGCCGCGCGAACGTCGTCTTTGGTGCGCGCGGTCTCAACGCTCCCGTCCGGCAGTTCGACCTCGTAGCGGGCGTCGCCGTCGGCCGAGTCCCACTTGTCGCTGTGCGTTTCGAGCAGGCTCAACATCGCGTTGAGCTGACCGTCGTCTCCGGCTTGGTCGCCGGCGTCGGACTCGGCGGCGGTATCACTCTCGTCGCCGCCGTCCTCGGCGTTGTCGTGGTCCGCTTCGGAACTACCGTCGTCGTCGTCGTGGTCCGCTTCGGAACCGCCCTCGGCGGAGTCGGTGTCTGCTCCGGAGCCACCGTCGTGGTCGGCGTCGGGTAACTCGACGTCGACCGGCGCGAACGGGGCCGTGTAGCGCCGTTCGGCGACGTCGAGGATCGCCGTCACGAGCTCTCCCTTGGTCATGCTGCTGCGGCCCGAGACGTCGTACTCCGCAGCGATGCTGTACAGGTCCATCGGGTCGTCCGGGTTTGCGTCGCTGTGGCGGCGATTACGCTCGCGAAGCCGCGCTTCGAGCCGCTCCCGCGGAAACCCGCCGTCGTCGTCGTCGGCCTCCGATCGGTTGGTATCGACCGCCGCCCGGCGGTCGGGGTCGTCGACGGCGTCGGCGAGGTCGAGGAGGTAGGCCACGGTGTCGGGCAGTGTGACCGAGGTGTATCTGTCGGCGTGCGCGTCGGTGAGCTCTTCGCGCAGCGCGGCGATGCGGTCGCGTTGGTCGTCAGTGATGTCAATCGATGGCATGGGTCAGGACTCCTCGTGGAACCGCCGGAGCGCGTCGTCCCAGCTCTCGACGACCGTCCGATCGCCGGAGTGATCGGCCTCGACGCCGACGTAGCCGCACGCCTCGCACGCGAGCGCCTCGACGCCCGCCAGCGTGAACGCGGTCAGGCTGTCGCCACACCGTGGACAGTCCGGCTCCACTGTTGATCAGTTGAACCTCAGTCGCGGAGTTGTTAAGGACTAGGGTCGGGGGGAACAATGATTACAGTCGGGGCGGAACGCTCCCGTATGAGCGAGGCGACCGACTCGAACCAACTCCTCCGGTACTACCGACGATACATCGGCGACCCCGACCGGACCGTCGACGTGTACGCCGGGTTCGGCCTCTTCTTCGTCGGACTGGTCGCGGGTGCCGTCAGCGTCGTGGTGTTCCTCTACAGCGCGACGTTGCCGGCGGCCTCGTCGTCCTCGTACGCGATCCGCGAGGTCGCCGGCGTCGCCAGCGCGGTCGGATTCCCGGCGCTGCTGCTCGGAATCGTTGTCCTGCTGCCGGTCGACAAGCGGATGCTGTACGTCGCCGCCGCGGGCTCGGTGATCGACCTCGTCGCGGTCGGCCTCTTCGTATGGGCCTACCCGCAGGACTGGAACGTGACCGTGCCGCCGGACTACAGCGCGCAGGTCATCGCCCTCTACAGCGTCGGTATCGCGCTCGTGGTCGCCGCGACCGGCGCGGCCCTCGTCGCCCACCGGGTCGAGCGCGCGGTCGACGAGACGGGCGAGGCCGAGTCGACCGAAGCGGACGCTGAGGAGACGGAGACCGTCAGCGACGAGCAGGTACGGTCCGACATCGACAGCGCGCTCGACGACGCGGAGCTCTCGTGGGGCGGCGTCAGCCGCACGGAGACGCGACGGCTGAACCTCGACACGAGCGCCATCGATGACATCGACAGCGAGAATCTGCCGGACTCCGGGATCGAGACCCGGACCAGCGACGGCAACGTCTCCGACGCGGTCTCACAGCTACAGGGCCTTCAGGGCGGGGAGGTCGAGACCGCGAGCGGCGAGGGGACCGACGACCAGGCGGCCGCGCTCCGGGAGCTCCGCGAACAGCAGCGCGAGGAGGAGGAGGCCGAGGCGGCCGGCGAGGGGCTCATCGACCGGATCCGCGGGCTGTTCTAGGCATCCTGTCTTCCTACGAAAACTTATGTGGATTCGCTTTGAGGTTGGCGTATGGCCAAGGGACTTGACGTTGGCACGATGAATATTCTCTCCGCGCGTCAGGAAGGCGCAGAAACCGTCTTCGTGCAACAGCGGAACTCGTTCGTCGAGATCGAGTACAGCGACATGGCCGAGCAGATGCTCTCCCGGAGCGAGGTCCTCCACATCCGAAAAGACGATCAGGTGTACGTCGTCGGCGACGACGCGCTCAACTTCGCGAACATCTTCAACCAAGAGACCCGTCGCCCGATGCAACACGGGATCCTCTCGAGCGACGAGTCCTCGGCGATCCCGATGATCAAGCTCATCACGGAGCAGGTCGTCGGCGAGCCGTCGCGGCACAACGAGCGGCTCTACTACTCCAGTCCGGCCGACCCCATCGACTCGGACCTCTCGACGCTGTATCACGAGAAAACGCTGGAGTCGATGCTCGGCGACATGGGGTACGACCCGGAGCCGATCAACGAGGGTATGGCGGTCATCTACTCCGAGCTGGCAGACAACAACTTCACCGGGCTGGGAATCAGCTTCGGCGCGGGGATGACCAACGTCTGTCTGGCGTACTACGCGGTTCCGGTCATGAAGTTCTCCATCGCCCGCGGCGGCGACTGGGTCGACGAGCAGACCGCTCAGGCGACCGGGACGCCGGTCGACAAGGTGACCTCGATCAAAGAGGACGACTTCGAGCTGGACTTCCGGACAGACGTGGGGGGCGTCGAGGGGGCGCTCGCCATCTACTACGAGAACCTGCTCGACTACGTGATAGAGAACATCACCAGCGAGGTCGACGAGGAGGACATCGAGGAGGGCCTCGACGTTCCGGTCGTCGTCACGGGCGGGACCTCGAGCCCCAACGGCTTCGAAGATCTGTTCGCCGACCACCTCGAAGACGCGAACATCCCGTTCTCCATCAGCGGCGTCCACTCGCCGGACGAGCCGATGTACAGCGTCGCCAGCGGGGCCCTCGTGGCCGCCCGCTCCGAAGAGGAAGAGGAAGCCGAAGAACAGGAGGTCGAAGAGCCCGCCGCCGAGGAGTAGCGCCGCCGCGGCTTTTTTTTAGGCGTGTCCGAGAGCGCGCAGACTGGAGTCCGCGCGTACTGACGGCTGCGCCGTCGTGCACTGCTCACGCTCGGGTACGTGAACCTCCCCGATCCGATCCAAATTATAATGAGGAATCGGGTCGTCGGTCGTGAGGTGACACGCGACACCACGCGCCGCGCGGTCCTCGCGAGCGTCCTCGCGGCCGGCAGCGCCGGACTGGCGGCGAGCGACGCGGCCGACCTCCTCGACTCGTTCGCCCCGCTGTCGGGCGAGGCGTGGGACGCCGCCGACCGGTCCCTCCCGGAGACCGTCGAGAGCCCGCACGGGGCGGCGACGGTCGCCCGCGACGAGTTCGGCGTCCCGCAGATCGAGGCGGACGAGGAGCCCGCGGCGTACTTCGCGGTCGGCTACTGTCAGGCGTTCGACCGGCTGTTCGCGATGGATCTCCAGCGGCGGGTGATGCGCGGCCGGCTCTCGGAGGTGATCGGGGAGGCGACGCTCGACAGCGACGAGTTCAACGTCGCGATGGGGTTCGCCGACGCCGCCGCGGCCACGTGGGACGCGGTCGCCGAGACGCGCGCCGGGCCCCTCGTCGAGGCGTTCGCAGACGGCGTTAACGCCGCGAGGGAGGACCTACCGCTCCCGCTGGAGTTCGAGCTGATCGGCTACGAGCCCGAGCCGTGGACCCCTGTCGACTCGATGCTGATGGAAAAGCAGATCTCGTGGACGCTCACGGGGAGCTTCGCCGAACTACGGCGCGCGCTCGTCGCCGACCGCCTCGGATCCGAGCGCGCCGAGACGCTGTTTCCGACGCGGTACGACCACGACGACCCGATCCTCGACGGGACCGAGACGCGGCTCTCCGAGGGGAGGGGCGCCGAGAGCCTTCGCGGGGCGGGCGAGCGCGCGCCGAACCTAGAGGCGACCTCGAACGTTGGGGGCGGCGCCGACCCCGTCGACCCCGAACTGACCGACTGGCTCTCCGGCTTCGAGTCGCCGACGGGGGTCGGCTCGAACAGCTGGGTCGTCTCCGGAGAGCACGCCGCGAGCGGGAGCCCGATCGTCGCGTACGACCCGCACCTCTCGCTTCAGGCGCCCCCGCTGTGGTACGAGCAGTCGGTCGACACCCCCGAGCGGTCGGTGCGGGGCGCGACGTTCTCGGGCGTCCCGTTCGTCATCGCGGGCGCGAACGACCGCGGCACGTGGTCGTTCACCAACCTCGGCGCCGACGTGCTGGACTGCTACCGGTACGATATCGACGAGGCGGGCGACCGCTACGAGTACGACGGGGAGTGGCGCCCCTTCGAAGTCGACGAGCGCGAGACGATCCCGGTCGCCGGGGGCGAGGACCGGGAGGTCCGGGTGCGGCGAACCGTCCACGGCCCCCTGATAGAACGCGAGGATCAGACGGTCGGCGTCGCGTGGACCGGCCACACCGCGACGCGCACCACCGTCGCCATCGAGGCGTACGGACGCAGCGAGGGGATCGACGACCTGCTCGACGCGACGCGCAACTTCGATCTCCCCACGCAGAACCTCGTGTACGCCGACGCCGACGGCCGCACGCTCTACTTCGCGACCGGGAAACTTCCGATCCGCCGCACCGACGGCGAGGTCGTCGACGGCGACCGGGTGTTCGACGGCTCCGCCGGCGAGGGGGAGTGGGCGGGGTTCGAGCCGTTCGGTGAATCGTCGTGGGAGGGGTTCGTCCCCTTCGCGGAGAAGCCGCACGCGATCGACCCCGACGCGCTGTCGACCGCCAACCAGCGCCCGATCGACGACCCGATCCACTACGTCGGCGTCGACTACGCGACCCCGTACCGCGGCGCCCGGATCGCCGACCGTCTCGAGGGGACGATCGACGGGGGGGAGGGGTCGACCGACCCCGACTTCCACCGCGCCCTCCAGAACGACGTGCGCGACGGGCGCGGCCCGGAACTCGTCCCCGAACTGGTCGCCGCGGTCCGCGACCGCGACGACCCCGATCCGCCGCTCGTCGACGCCGCGGACGCCCTCGACGAGTGGAACTACCGAATGCGACGGGACTCCCGGGCCGCGCTGCTGTTCGCCCGGTACCTGCCGAAGTTCCGCGAGCGCGTCTTCGAGCCCGCCTTCTCCGACGGCGGCCTCGGCGAGT
The DNA here is from genome assembly GCF_005435035.1 of Halorubrum sp. SD690R. NCBI lineage: Archaea > Methanobacteriati > Methanobacteriota > Halobacteria > Halobacteriales > Haloferacaceae > Halorubrum > Halorubrum sp. SD690R. The sequence continues at coordinate 52,857 of NZ_SGTV01000014.1, forward strand.
CCTACTACCCGAGCGACTGGACGCTCGCGCGGCTCCCCGACGACGACCCACTGTTCGAGGGGCGCTCGCGCGGCGACCTCGCGGCCGCGGCCCTCCACGACGCGCTCGACGAGATCGGCGAGGAGGGTTGGGAGACGTACGGCGACTACAACACCACGCGGGCGATGACCCACCCCCTCGGCGGCGAGGCGGCGTTCCTGAACTACGACGAACTGTCCGCTGACGGCTCGCCCGCGACGGTGAAGAACTACCGCGTCGAGTCCGCGGTCGGGTCGAGCTGGCGGATGGTGGTGCGCCCGGGGACCGACGCGACCGCGGTCCTCCCGGGCGGGAACTCCGGGGACTACTTCTCGGAACACTACGACGACCAGCTCCGGCGCTGGCTGGGTAACGACCAGCGCCCGATGCCGCTCGGCGCGGGCGGCGAACCGGCGGTTCGGTTCGACCCCCCGACGGAGGGGTCGCAGTGAGCGACGCGCCGTCCCCGAACGACGCGCCGGCCCCCGACGACTCCTTGCCCCTCCTCGGACGCGTCCGGACGGAGCCGCGCTCTCACGCGGTCGCGCTCGTCGCCGCGCTGGGAGTCGGCGTCGCGCTCGCGACGGTCCACTGGCTCGGGCTGATCGCCGCCGGCGCGCTCGCGTCGCTCGTCGCGCCGACGGTCCGGCGGGGCGTCGCGTACGCGCTCGGTGCGGGTATCGTCGCGCTCGCGGCGTTCGCGGTCGGTCTCGGTTCCGCGGCCGCCGCGGTGCCGGGGATGCGTCCGGTCGTCTACCTCACGGTCGGCGAGGGACTGGCGCTCCCCCTGTTCGGGTCGCTCGCGCGCGCCGTCGTCTCGTGACTCAGTCCAGCCGCTCCACGTCGGTCACGGTCTCGTCGGTCTCGACGTCGCCCGTGTTGCGCGTCTCGGTGGGTTCGAACAGCAGGATCTCGGCCTCCGGCTCGGCGACGGGGCGGTGGTCCGTCCCGCGCGGGACGACCGTGAGCTCGCCTTCCTCCAGCACGACATTGTCCGCCTCGCGGAACTCGATCCGGAGCCGCCCGGAGTGAACGAAGAACAGCTCGTCGGCGTCCGCGTGGCTGTGCCAGACGAACTCGCCGTCCGCCTTCGCGAGCTTGACCGCCTGTCCGTTGAGTTCGCCCGCGAGCCGCGGGGACCACGTCTCCCCGAACGAGCCGAACGCCTCGGCGAGGGCAACCTTCTCCATACCGCCGATCGGCGGCGGAGCGGGAAAGTCGCTGTCCCCGGCCCGAGAGCTATATACCCCTCCGGAGCCGTCCGGTGTGGCGGATACGTCTCATATAAGCGTTTACGGGAGGTGTCGCCGTGCCGCGACACATGGCAGCGATTCACGCGGACGAGGGGAGCGATCCGATCCGGGCGGCGCGGGCCGCGCTCCGCGTCGAGCGGCGCCGGGTCGTCGACGAGCGCGAGGCGTTCCGGGCGTTCCGGAGCCGCGTGTCGTCGATTCCGGGCGAGAGCGGGGGCACCGGTCCCGCGGACGCCTCCGCGCCCGGCGGGTTCGCCGGCGTCGCCGACGCGATGCGCAGTGCGGTCGGCGACTGGGCGGGCGGTCGCGGCGACGCGGCCGCGGCCCCCGGCTCTCGGCTCGTTACGGTCAGGGACGCGTATCGCGCCACGGTGATGTCGGTCCCGCACTACGCCGAGGAGTACGACGACACCTACGAGCGGAGCGTCGCCGAGGAGTTCGGCCCCGAGCTGGCGTACGCGCTCACCCGGACGGACTGCTTCCGCGAGGAGTACAAGCGGTCGGTGCTGAGCGCCGCCGAAACCGCGGTCCAGGAGCGCGAGGCGTTCCTCGACGCCGTGGAGTCGGAGCTGGAGTCGATCGATCGCGCGGCGTCCCGCCTCGACCCGATCCGGTCCGAGATCGCGGCGATCGACGATGAACTCGGCGACGAGGGGGACGACGCGGCGGCCGGGTTCGGCGCGCTCGACGCCTGCCGGACCCGGACCGCGGCGCTCCGCGACGACTGCGACCGGATCGCCGCGCGCCGCCAGCGCGTGCTCGCCGAGCACACGCGCCGGCTCGCGCTCGACGGCGACCTCGACCTCCCGGGGTACTGCTACCAGGACCTCGACGTCACGTATCCGGTGTTGGCGGCGGTCGGCGCCGTGGGCGACCGGCTCGAGGCGCTCAGAGAGCGGATCGAGCGGGCGATGGCGCTGGCTCGGTGACCGGTCGCCCCGCCGGCTCACCGCCGCCGGGACCCGGTAACATCCGTGTCCGCGCCGATTCAAGTCGGTCCGGGACCTACGGGGTAACATGACCGACGGACCCGACTCGACAGACGGCGAAACCGGCGACGGCCCCGCGCCGACGCCCGGAATCCACCACGTGACCTGCGTGGCCGGCGACCCGCAGCGGAACCTCGACTTCTGGGCCGAGACGCTCGGCCTCCGGCTCGTGAAGCGCTCGATCAATCAGGACGCCCCCGGGACGTACCACTTCTTCTACGGCGACGCGGAGGGGACGCCCGGCACTAGCATGACATTCTTCCCGTGGACGGAGCTCCCGGAGGGCGAGGTCGGCGCCGGTCAGGTCTCGCGCACCGCGCTCCGGGTGCCCGAGGGGAGCCTCGACTACTGGGAGGACCGGTTCGACGAGCGCGGCGTCGACTACGACGCCCGCGAGGAGCGGTTCGGCGAGGCGGTCCTCCCCTTCCGCGACCCCGACGGGCTCCCCGTCGAGCTGGTCGCGGTCGAGGTTCCCGACGACGATCCGACGACGGCGTGGACCGCGTTCGTCCCCGAGTCGGCCGCGATCCGCGGGTTCCACTCCGTGACGCTGTGGCTCGGCGACGCCGAGCGGACCGAACGGCTCCTCCGGACGATGGGGCTGACGGCGGCCGAGACGGAGGCGGACGACGCGGCCGGGAACGAGCGGACTCGCTTCGCGGCTGGCGGCCCGGTCGGGAAGTACGTCGACGTCGTCGAGACGGACCGACAGGGGAGCTCCGGCCGCGGCACGGTCCACCACGTCGCGTTCCAGACACCGACCGACGCCGACCAGTCCGGGATGCGCGACGCGGTCGCGTCGATGGGGCTGCGCCCAACTCAGCAGATCGACCGCCACTGGTTCCGCTCGGTCTACTTCCGGGAGTTCGCGGGCGTCCTCTTCGAGCTCGCCACCGCCGACCCCGGCTACGCGAGCGACGAGCCGCTCGACGCGCTCGGCGAGCGGCTGGTGTTGCCCGGGGAGTTCGAGGGGCGGCGCGAGGCCATCGAGGCCGAGCTCCCCGCCGTGTCCCCCGGCCCGACGGGAAGTTCGCGGCGAACCGCGCTGACTGAGCGGGCGCGGCGAGTCCGTCGCCCTCTCGGCCCCCGTGCCCCCGACCGCCGCGGACCGATCCTTCTAATCGCGCGCGGCCGAACGGTCGCCCATGAGCGAGGACCTCGGCACGCCGGTGTTGGACGACCACCTCCACCTCGACCCCCGACACGGCCGCGGGATCGAGGCCGTCGAGGAGTTCGTCCGGCTCGGCGGCACCCACCTGCTCGTGGTGAACAAGCCCTCGTGGCTGCTGGGCGTCGAGCCGGACGAGCCGGACGACTTCCGGGCCGTCTTCGAGGAGACGCTGGAGACGGTCGCGGCCGCGTCGGAGGTCTTACCAGGGCGCGCGTGGCCCGTCCTCGGTGTCCACCCCGGGCTGATCAGCCGGCTCATCGACGAGCGCGACTTCTCCCCCGAGGCGGCCCGCGACCTCATGCGGGGCGGGCTGGAGGTCGCGAGCGAGTACGTCGCGGAGGGCGACGCGCTCGCGTTGAAGTCCGGCCGCCCACACTACGACGTGAGCGACGCGGTCTGGGAGGCGTCGAACGCGGTCACGCGGCGGGCGTTCGAACTCGGCGCGGAGGTCGACTGCGCGGTCCAGCTCCACACCGAGGCCACGGAGGACCTGACCGACCTCGCCGCAGTCGCCGAGGAGTCGGGACTGGACCCGTCGCGCGTCGTCAAACACTACGCCGCGGGCGAACTCGCCGGCGTCACGCCGAGCGTGATGAGCGACAAGGATCGCCTGGAGCGCGCGGCCGAGGCGGGCGAGCCGTTCCTGATGGAGACCGACTTCGTCGACGACCCGGACCGTCCGGGCATGGTCCTCGGGCCGAAGACCGTCCCGCGCCGGGTGCGCTGGCTGCTGGAGGCGGGACACGACGAGGCGGTCCGCCGGGCGCACGTCGAGACTCCCCGGGCCGTGTACGGGATCGACACCGAAGCGACGCTGGAACGCGAGTCCTGAATCCGAGGATTCACGCGAGTGAGACGGTCTCTCGGGCGGCGATCGATAGGAAAGGCATTTGAGTTGGCCGGGCGACGTACGGGACATGACCGACGACGACGCCGTTGAAACGTTCTATACCGACGAACGCTGGCAGAACTGGCTCGACAGGCTGGCCGAAGAGGAGATCGACCCCGAGAACGAGGACTCCGCGCGGCTCCTCCTGAACCTTCAGGACGACGCCGCGATCGCCGTGGTGAAGGTGCTGGCCGCGTTCGACGAGGACCGCATCGACGAGGACCGCGCCGTCGAGGAGGTCCGCGACATCCGCGACATCGTCCTCGCTGACGTCGAGTTCGACGACGAGGACAAGGTGATGCTGATCGACGGCGTCCAGACCTCGCTCGTCCCCGTCTTCTACGCGGCCGAGGAGTATCTCGTCGGCGGCGTCGTCGACGGCGACGTGAGTGAGTTCGTCCGCGCGGCCGCCGAGGCCGAGGAGGGCGACGACCTTGACGCCGCGCTCGGCTACGTCGTTCAGGCCGGGACGCGCGTCATCGACGGCGAGACGCTCGACATCGAACTCGTCGAGGACTTGGAGTACGGCCTCGTCTCCGAGTGGGTCAACGGGCTCGACTCCCTCCAGTCGGCCATCGAGGACCCGGAAGTCGTCGAGGAAGAGGACTGACGGCGTCGAACCGGACCGGCATCGACGGCGTCAGACGGGTTTACGCACACTTCTGCGGGCCACGCGGATCGGGTCAGAACACTGCCCGAGCGGGCTGTAACTGTTCGGAGAGAGTCGCCCTCGTTCGAACGGGCGTCGACGCGTGGTCGGACAGTGGTTTCGACGGGTTCTACGGACGAGTCCGACGGAACGCGGCTACGGGACCCCAAAATATAATTCTCTGCGTCTCGAAATAGTAAGCAAACAGTAAAGTAAATATTTTTGGTAAGTTTTTTGCTCGTCGATTCCTTTTCTATTCTCGGACTGAGGCCGAAACAACCGACCGAAAGGTCAGGGAACGCCAAAAATATCACTTCCACAAAACGATGACCGAGACCCAATACGCGGGGACTATCGACTGGGGCGAGTACTGGGACGGAGCCGATGAGGCGGTGCGCGAGGACACGGGGCCGAGCGCGGACCTCGTCGCGGAGCCGTTCGTCGAGTTTCTGGACGCCAATTTCCGCGACGGCCCGGACGCGTACGCCGATGTCGGATGCGGGCCCGGCGACCTCGCGTTCGAGGTCGCGGAGCGCTACCCGGACACGACCGTCGTCGGGTACGACGCCGCCGAGGCGGTCCTCGCGGCGAACCGCGAACGCGCACGCGAAGCCGACCGCGAGGTCGCCTTCGAGCGGGCGGTCCTTCCGGAGTTCGACCCTGACCGCCGGTTCGACGTGGTCTCCTGTCTGTTCACGCTGTGCTACGTGGCGGACATCGCACGGGCAATAGAACGCCTCTACGGCGCGGTGGAACCCGGCGGGGGTCTCGTCTTCAACTACCACAACCGGCTCGCGCGGGCCCATTACAACCGGATCGCGGAAGCGCCGCACGAACACCTCGGCGAGGACGCCGTGTGGGACCCCGAGCGCTTCACCGATCGGTTCGGACTCGTTCTCGCGGGCGAGAACTTGCTTTCGTACGAACGCATCCACGAGGTGTTGGGGACGTGGCCGCAGAGCGTGTTCTCGCTGGCCGACGACGCCGAGCCGTACGCCGCCCACCGGTACGAACCCCTCGTGTACGTCCCGAAGTGACGGGACCCGAGACGGTGCGACGGTAGACGCGTTTTTGAACGCGCGACGCGTCTGCCTCGTATGGTCTCTCCCGCGGCCGGACTTGCGATCGCGCTGCTCGTCGTCTGGACGGCCAGCGCCTTCGCTCCGTTCGTGCCCAGCGGCGTCCTCGCGGCGCTGACCGTCCTCGCCTACGCGTACACCACCGGCTTCGCCGAGCCGGGGCTCGCCGTCCTGGTCGCGCTCGTCGCCGTCTCGCTGCTCGCCTCCGCCGTCGACCTGGTGTCCGGCATGGTCTCCGGGCGGCTCGGCGGCGCGTCGACCCGGACCGTCGTCGCCGGGACGCTGGTCGGCATCGCGTTGCTGATCCCGCTGGGACCGATCGGACTCGTCGTCGGGCTGGCCGGGACCGTCTTCGTCGTCGCCCTCTACGGGAACGGTGACGACCCCGAGGCGGCCGCCCGGCAGGCGGCGTACGCGGCCGTCGGCGTCCTCGGCAGCGCGTTCGTCCAAGCCGTCATGCTGGCGAGCGTCGCGGTCGTGTTCGCGCTCGCCGTATGGTGAGGCGTTACGACCCGCAGCCCCCGGTCAGGCGGCGACGGAGAACAACAGCAGGTTGTGCGCCGCGGGGCCGAGCCCCATCGCGGCGACGAACCCGAGGAGGAGGTAGCCCTCTCCCGGAGTCTCCCGGACGTATGCGGCGAACAGCCAGACCACGGCGCTCGCGACCGCGAGCTTCACGAGGAGGAACAGCCACCCGTCGCCGATCACCGGAAGCGAGGGCAGTCCGCCGATCTCTAAGAGGATCCGCGACACCGGCGTGCGCTCGCCGAAGCCGAGCTGCGTCGTCCCGACCGCGGTCGAGACGCCGTCGAGCGCGTGCCCGAACACGGCGAGCGCGCCGACGCCGCCGGTGACCGCGACCTCCGGCCGGAAGCGGGTCAGCCCGAGCCAAGCGCCCCCGGCGATCGGAACGGTGAGCCCGAGCGCGACGGCCGACCAGCGCGCGCCGACGGGGGAGAGTCCGGCCCCGACCGCGGCCGCGACGACGGGGACGAGGAGGGCGGCGCCGGCGGTCGCGAGCGTGCCCCCGACCCGTTCGGGACGGGCGGCGTCGGCGGCGAGCCACGCCGCGCCCGCCAGCGACCCGACGGTGAGGTAGACGGTCGGCGAGCCCGCAAGCGGCGCGATCAGGGGCGGGAGCGCGTCGACGACGTAGAGGACGTGCGCGGCGGAGCCGAGCGCCATCCACGGCGCGAGCGCGAGCACCCGGCGACCGGTGACGGCGGGGCGGCGGCGGCGAAGCGCGGCGACGACCCCGCCGGTCGCGAGCAGGACGGCGAGGAGGTGCGGGAGGGGCGGCAGGGTCGTGCCGGCCGGGAGGAGGCCGCCGACCATCAGACGGACAGCACGGGCTGGCTCGCGTACAGGAGGACATACTCCGCCGCCTTCCCCAGCACCTCGCCGGGGTCGCCGGAGACCGGCTCGCGCGGGACCACGATGAAGTCCGACTCCAACTCCTCCGCGGTGTCGAGGACGACGCTTCCCGGGTGGACGGTCTTCACCGACGTGGAGAAGCCGTAGGCGATCGAGTTGCTGTGGGGGACCCCGGCCGTCTCCGCGCGGCGGGCGACGGAGTCGGTGAACGCCTCGGAGTCGTCGGCCACCTCGCTCTCGTCGACCACGCCGTGGTCGATGGCGCGGACGACCTCCTCGTCGAGGACGTACAGCGCGTGGACGCTCGCGTCGTACTCCGCCGCGAGTGCGATGGCGTAATCGACCGCCTCGTGAGACTCCTCGCTGCCGTCGACGGGCACGAGGACGAGGTCGATGTCGAGATCGGTCATACCCGGGTCGTCGGCGGGGGAGGTCAAAAAGCCCGCCCCAACGGCCTCGGCGGCCGCGAGCGAGCGAGAGTCACTCCCCGCCGCGGAACGGCTCCAGCGACGGCGTCCAGTCGTACTCGCGGTAGCGGATCTCGGGCGTCGCGTCCGCGTCGATCACCCCGTACCGCCGGAGCCGCTCTCGGATCCCGCTCCTCCCGCCGAAGTCCCCGCGGTACCACAGCATGAGCCGCGGGACGCGGGCGGTGCCGTCCGCGACGACCGTCTCGCCTCGCAGGTACGTCTCGGCGGCGTGGTCGAGCGCCTCGTCGACGGTCGCCGGGTCGTAGGCGAAGACGGCCGGACAGGCGGTGGCGCCGCAGTTGACCGCGAAGTGGATCCGCGGGTCGGGATCGGCGACGCGGTGCCGGCGGACGAACGCCGAGGGGAACGGGTCCGGCAGGTATCCCAGCCCGTACTTCCACTTCGAGCGGCGTAAGATTCCGTGTTCGATCTCGTCGAGGCTCAGGTCGGCGCCGGCGACGGAGACGACGGACGCGGCGAAGAAGCGGCGCCGGTTCGACAGCCGCGTCGGGTCGTCGAGGAGGGCGTCCCCGGTGGCGGCGTTGTAGACGTTGATCCAGAACGCCAGCTGCTCCGCGGCGTCGAGGGCGTCCAGCGCGGCCGGCGGCAGCGCGTCGAGCCGTCGTCGGGCCGCGTCGACGTCGCCGTCCGTTCGGACGGCCCGGAGGAACTCCCGCGCGGCGTCGACCGGAGCGGGCTCCGCGGCCGCGCCGCTCGCAGCTTCGACGGGCGAGCCGGCGGTCCCGCTCCGTTCGGTCATACTGCGTGAACGAGTGTCATTGACCTATATTTGTCCCGGTTCCGCGCGCGGCGCGCCACACCGACTCCCCGTTTATGCGGCGGGAGCGCGTAGCGGGCGCCATGAGCGACACTCGGACGTCCGCCGAGGCGGTCCCCGACTTCGAGTTGCCGAACGCGGGAGCGGGTCCCGACCGATTTTCACTGTCGGCCGCGGCCGCGGACCCCGACACCGACGCGATCGTCCTCCTGTTCCAGCGCGACTACCACTGCGGGAACTGCCGGAAGCAGGTCCGAGCGATCGCCGACCGGTACGACGAGTTCGAGGCACTGAACGCGACGGTCGTCTCCGTGCTCCCCGAGCCGGTGGGCCGAGCGCGGTCGTGGCAGGACTCGTACGACCTCCCGTTCCCGCTGCTCGCCGACCCCGAGACCGACGTGAGCGACGCGTACGACCAGCCCGTGCGGTTCGGGGTCCTCGGCTCGCTCCACGACCTCGTCGGGCGGATGCCGGTGGCGATGATTCTCGACGCTCGCGGCGGCGAACCGGTCGTCGCGTACGCGTACGAGGGTCGGATGCCCGCCGACCGCCCCGAGATCGACGACCTGCTGGCCGAGGTCCGCGGGCTGGGCGACGACTGACCGATGGACCGGCGCGTCCCGGCCGCCCTCTGGCGGCTCTCGCGGCCGTCGCAGGTCGCGCTGATCGGCTTAGTGTACGCGCTCGGCGTCGCGATGGCGTACGGCCGGGGGTACGGCGAGACGGGGGGCGCAGCGCGGCTCGGACTCGGGCTCGCGGCGCTGATACCGGTCGCCGCGAGCGTCCACTACGCTAACGAATACGCCGACGTCGAAACGGACGCGCTCACCGACCGCACCCCGTTCTCGGGCGGGAGCGGCGCGCTGGTCGAGACCGACCTCCCGCGGAGGATCGCGCTGCGCGGTGCGGTCGCCGCCGGCGGGCTCGGCGTCACCCTGACCGGCCTCGGGGTCGCGAGCGAGGCGACCGGGCTCGCCGAGGCGGCGCTCCTGCCGCCGACAGCGGCCGCCCTCCTCGCGGGGATCCTCGTCGTCGGCTGGCAGTACTCCGTCGGTCCACTCCGGCTCGCGTGGAACGGGCTGGGCGCGCCGGCGAACGCGCTCCTCGGCGGCGTCGCGCTCCCGCTGTACGGGTTCGCGGTCGTCGCCGGCGAGGTCACCGCCGCCGCCGCGCTCGCGACGCTTCCGTTCGGCGCCACGGTGTTCGTGAACCTCCTGGAGACGACGTGGCCCGACCGCCGGGCGGACGCCGCGGTCGGGAAGCGGACGCTCGCGACGCGCTGGTCGCCCCGGCGGCTCCGGGCCGCGTACGCGCTGGGGGGCGCGACGGCGGCCGTCGCGACCGCCGCCCTCGTCGGGCGAGCGCTCCCGCCGGTCGTGGCCGCGGCGACGCTGCTCCCGCTCGTCGGGCTCGCCCCCGGCTACCGACGGTTCACGCGGCGCGAGGAGCCGCTGCCCGCGGTGGCGACGATGGTCGCGATGGCGGCGACGACGACGGTCGCGTGGGGGTTCGTCGCGCTCTGGGTCCGGCCGGGCGCGTAGGGGGCTCGGGGTCGGAGCGGACGCGTGGCGGAGTCAGGGGAATCGGTCGCGCCGTTCTCAGTACCTTGAGAGCTCTCGCTGGCCGGCCTCGCGACGCTCGGCCGGCGGGACGTTGGTCGCGACGATCTCGTCGACGGCGCCGCGGCTCTCGGCGTCGCTGTTAATCGCGCGGGTTGCGTCCTCGCGGTCGACGCGGAACCCCGCGTCGACGTAGGCGTCGTACATCACGCCGCTGTTCGAGAGCACGACCCACACGCCGGCGTCGTCGAGGTCGGCGGCCACGTCGAGCAGGCGCCGCTGGTCCTCGCGGTCGAACCCGGACGCGCTGTACTCGTTGAAGTTCGCGGTCGCGCTCATCGGCTCGTAGGGGGGATCGAAGTAGACGAGGTCGCCCGGCTCGGCGGCGTCGAGGACGTACGCGAAGTCGCCCTGCCGGACCTCGACGTCGGCGAGCAGGTCGCTCGCGCGCCGGATCCGGTCGCGCTGGACCCAGTCGGGGTCGGCGTACCGACCGATCGGGACGTTGAACCCGCCGTCGGCGTTCTCGCGGTAGAGGCCGTTGTAACAGGTCCGGTTGAGGTACAAGAGCAGGGCGGCCTCCGCCAGCGGGTCGAACTCGCCCTCGTACGGCCGGCGGTTGAACCGCGCGCGCTGCTGGTAGTAGTACGAGTCCACGTCCCGGCCGCGCGCCGTCTCCTCGGCGTACGGGAGGGTCGGGTCGGGGTCGCTCTCGGGGTCGTCGAACGACGCGAGCCGGGCGATCAGCTCCTCGGGGCGGTCGCGAACCTGCTCGTAGAAGTTCACCAGCCGCGGGTTCGCGTCGTTGACCGTCGCGCGGGCGGGCTCTAAGTCGAAGAAGACGGCCCCGCCGCCGACGAACGGCTCGTGGTACCGGCCGAACTGGGCCGGGAAGCGGGCGTACAGCTGGTCGAGCAGCTGCCGCTTCCCGCCGGCCCACTTCAGGATCGGCTCGGCCATCGCTGTCGGGTGTCGCCCGCGCCCGGGGATAAACGTCTCGGGCCGCGTCCGCGGCAGTCGCTCTCGGGCCGCCACGCGCGCTCGACCGTCCCGCCGGAACCGCCGACAGAGCGGTCAGCCGTCGGAGCGATCGGTCGGCGGAGCGGTCAGTCGTCGGAGGGCTCGCCGTCCGGCATCGGGAGGTCGTCGACGTGAGCCGCGGCCTCCTCGAAGTTCGGGCCGGGTTCGATGGTCCCGGCCTCGCGGTCCCACTCGATGTAGCCGGCCGCCTCCAGCGCCGGGAGGTGCGTCTCGCGGAGTTCGGCGGCGATCTCTTCGGCCCGCCCGCGCACGCGGAGGTCCGCGACGGTCTCGACGGCCTCGTCTGCGAGACCGGCGACCACGCGCCTGCGCTCCGGCACCGCGACGACGACCGTCGGATCGGTGGTGGGTGTGTCGAGTGTCATCGTGTCTGTCCGTATCTACGGAAGTCGGTGGAGCGGAATAAAAGCACCGCCGACCCGTCGCACCACCGGAATCGCCGCCGGGGAGACGAGCCGCCCGCCGCCGAGACCGCGACCGCCGTCCGTCTCTGTCGAGGCCCCGGCGATCGGAGTCGTCGACGCGGACGACGGGACTCCTCACAGAAATATGAGAAGTGTACCAACGAGTAGCATGGTACGACTTACACCGCATTAACGACCGTTTCAGTTGATTTACGGATATGTGACATGGTACCGTTTCTCAAAACCTATTTGGAAAGTGAAAGTTTTTAATCGCCCGAGCGTGTACAGTGAGATATGTATCAAGGCTACATCACGCCGGCCGAGGAACACCGACCGATCGGCTCGGGCTCGCCGCCGGGCAGCCGCTCGCCGCTGGGGACGCTCGCGTTCCTCGCGCTCGTCGTCGCACCGTTCGTCGCGTTTTCCTACCCCGTCGCGACCGTCGCGGTCCTGACCGGCACCGTCGCGCTCGCCGTCCTCTCGCGGTCCGTCCTGCGGACCCTGCGCCGGCGCAGCGGTCGGGTCCAGACGTTCACGCTCCCCGGGCTGGGGACCGTCGAGTACCGCATCACGACGAACTGACGCCGCCGCTCGGCGCGCCGTCGAACCGCTTCACAAACCGACCACTTCTCCGGTGACAGCGCCTCGGACCGGCCGACGCCGTCTCCGCCCTCTCAGATCCGATACGCGACGCGCTCGCCGACGTCGAGCCCGTTCGCGATTGCGGCGTGGAGCCGTCCCTCGCCCGCGACCCAGTCGCCGAGCAGGTACAGCCCCGCGTCGCGGGCCGAGTCGACAGGGCCGCCGTCAACGCCCGCCTCGGGGAGCGCATAGCGCCACCCCTGGTGGTCCGTCCACGCGGGGTCGGCCAGCCGGTCGTCGCCGATGATGTCGGCGGCGTGGTCGGCGAGCGCGGCGACGTTCCCCGCGGGGTCGTCTTCGTAGTGCTCGGTCGACCACGCGCCGTTCGCCTGGACGACGAGCAGCGTCTCGCCGTCCGGGACGTGCCCGGCCTTACACTCCTCGCGCGAGATCCACCCGACCGCGTGCTCCTTGTCGGTGTTCACGAGCGCGTAGTAGGGCACGTCGAGCTCGAACGGGTAGCGCAACACCGCGGTCCAGACGCTGCCGTACTCGACCCCGCCGACAGCGTCGACCAGCGTCTCGCGGAGCGGGTCGTCCCACTCAGCCGTCCGGAGCAGCTCCGCGGTCTGGGGGGCCGGCGGGTTCATGAGGAGGCGGTCGAACGGCCCGTGCGTCTCGCCGTCCGCGTCGTCGAGTTCCCACGCGTCCTCGGCGCTCGTCCGTCGAACCGTCTCGACCCGGGTGCGCCGGTGGACCGTGGCGTCCGTGCGGCCGAACAGCCGCTTCGCGATCTGTGTAAGCCCCCGCCGGTAGCTCCACTTGTGCTCGTCGGCGTCGCGGCCCGGGGACACCGCCCCGTCGACGTCGAAGGTGTACACCGGCTCCGTCACCTCGACGAGCCCCTCGTCGTCGAGCGTCTCGGTGATCAGCTCGACGACGCGGTCGTCGTCGCTCTTCAGGTAGTTCGCCCCGTAGTCGTACGTGAGGTCGTCGTGGCGGCGGGTCGCCGCGCGCCCACAGAGGCCGCCCGACTTCTCCAGCACGGTCGCGTCCGCCTCCGGCACGGTCCGGTCGATGACGAACGCCGCCGCGGCCGCCCCCGCGCCCGCGCCGACGATGCCTACGTCTGTCACACCGATCGTTGGGGCCGGGCCCACTTAACCGGTCGCGTGCGGCGCCTCCGATGGCGCGAGACGGGCTCAGCCGTCGTCCGGTCCGACGACCATGACCGGGACGTCGGCGCCGCGCCGGACGCGGGCCGGGACCGGGTCGGGACGGAGGAGCCGGTCGAGCCCGGTCCGGCGCGCGGAGCCGACAACCACGAGGTCGGCGTCGTGCGCGGCGGCGAAGTCGACCGCCTCCCGGTGGGTGGTCCCGTAGCGGAACCACTTCTCGACGTCGACGCCGACCGCGGCGCCCGCGTCCTCGGCGGCCTCGACGAGCTCCTCGCCGGTCCGCTCGCGGCGCTCGACGACCACGTCCCACGCCTCTACCGTGTCGACGACGTACAGCGCGTCGACGACCGCTCCGTGCGTCGCCGCGAGGTCGACGGCCGTCGACACCGCCGCCCGTCCGGCCGGATCGTCGGTCGCGACGACCAGCACGCGCTCGAAGCGTCCCGTCGCTGCGGCGTCGGCGTCCGGAGACACGGCCGCGGTCTCGCCCGTCGCGTCGGTGGCGTCGATATCGGTGGACATGGATTGCGAAGAGGGTCGGATAGCTACCGACCTGTTGTTTGGATTTCGGTAATCTTTGGCCGTTCTTAACATTTTTCGACAGGGTAGACGATTATCATAATTTATTCGCCGGGCGGCCGCGGACCGACCCCAACGACGCGTTTTAGTCGGCGAGCGCGGTGGGTGGAAACGAGACGGCCGCAGCGGGTCGGCGGGAAGTCGACGGGGAGTCGGCAGCGCGCCGCGGTCCGACGAGGGACGGAGACCACATGACACAGACCGACAGCACGCGGACGACGGACGACGATGGCTGAGGACGAGTCGGCGGAGGCGGCCGCCGAGGAGGGGGCGGCGGGCGGCGTCGACTACGCCGCGCGCGCGGCCGACATTCTCGGGTTCTCGCGATGGTGGCAGATCGCCGCTGCGGCCGGGATGATGGCGGCGGTGAGCCCATACCAGTACGTCTGGTCGTCGATCGAGCAGCCGCTCGCGAACAGCCTCGACATCGCGCTGCCGGCGCTGGGCGCGGTGTTCTCGTTTTACGTGGTGTTCCAGTCGCTCTCGCAGTTCCCCGCGGGCAAGTGGCGAGACAGCCGCGGCCCGGGGACGCTCACGTTCCTCGCGGCGATCCTCGCCGGCGGCGGGTACATCGGACTGGCGTACGCGACGAGCCTCTGGCAGCTGTACCTCCTGTACTCGCTCGGCGCGGTCGGCGTCGGCATCGTGTACACCGTCGCGGTCAACACCGCGGTCAAGTGGTTCCCCGACCGCACGGGGCTGACGACCGGCGTCGGGACGATGGCGTTCGCGGCCGGAAGCGCCCTCGTCGTCCCGTACGTCCGGGCGAACGCGACCGTGGCGGGGTACGGCGACGTGCTCCGCAACATCGGGATCGGAATCTTACTCGTGACGCTCGTCGGGTCGTTCCTCCTCCGTGACCCGCCGAAAGACTGGCTGGACCGGACGGACGACGCCGACGGCGGGGACGGCGACGAGGGGCTCGCGGCGTCGATCCGCGGCCGCGACTACTCGACGCGCGAGATGCTCTCGACGTGGCAGTTCTGGCTGCTGTACGCGATGTTCATCGCGATGGCGAGCGCGGACCTCCTCGTGATCGCCAACGTGGTCCGGTTCGCGGAGAACTTCGGGCTCGCGGCGCTGATCGCGACGCTCTCCGCGACGCTCCTCCCCATCGCCGCCGGGGTGTCGCGGCTGATCCTCGGCGAGGCGACCGACCGGTTCAGCCGCAAGCGCGTGATGGCGGGCTCGTTCCTCCTCGCCGGGCTGTTCCGGGTCGGGCTGGTGGCCGCCGGCGAGGCCGGTAACGGCGCGGTCTTCGTCGCGTTCGTCCTCGGCGCGATGTTCTTCTCCTCGCCGCTGTACGTCTACTTCCCGTCCCTGCTGGCCGACTACTACGGCTCGGCCAACTCCTCCGGCAACTACGCGGTCCTGTACACCGCGAAGGTCGGCGGCGGCGTCTTCTCCGGCACCGTCGCCGGCTACCTCGTCGCGACGCTCGGCTGGACGCCGACGTTCGCCCTCGGCGGCGCGCTCGCGGTCGCCGCGGGACTGGCGGTGTTCGTCCTCCGGCCGCCGAGCGGCTCGGGGCTGGAAGCTGCCGAGTCGGCGGCGGCGGACTGACCGGGGCCGCCGTCGGTCCCGGCTCCTGTTCCGGGCCGGCTACGCTCCCGTCCGCGCCGCGCGACGGACCCCGAGCGACCAGAGCCCGACCGCGACACCCCCGGCCGCGAGCGCCGCGTTGACGCCGGCCGGTTCGAGGCCGAAGGGCGTGAACGCGGGCGCCACGGCGGCGTGGAGCAGGAACCCGACGCCGAACGCGGCGGCGGTTCGACGCGGCCCCCACGCCGGCGAATCGGGCCGTCGCTCCGTCGCGGCGGAGACGCGGTCGCCGGAGGCGACGACGAGGTGGCCGACGGCAAACACGACCCCGAGGGCGACCGAGCCGGCGAGGTCGACGGGGACGCTCGTCGCGAAGGCGCGGTACCAGTAGACGTGCGCGAGGCGTGCGGCCGCGCCGAGCGCCAGCGCGAGTCCGATGTCGACGACGGCGGCCGCGGCGCGGCGGGGGGTCACGGGAGCGTTCCGACCACGGCGTAGAAGGGGTCCTGACCCGGGCGCTCCGCGATCCGGTCCGTCACGTCGAAGCCGCCGGCGTCGAGGTACCGCTCGACGAGGTCGGCGCGCTCGTCCATCGAGGCGGCCCGCCACGCGCGGACGGCCTTCGTCGGGAACATCCGGTTCGAGAAGCTGACGACTATCGTTCCGCCGGGCGCGAGGACCCGGGCGAACTCCTCGAACACGGGGCCGGGGTACTGGAGGTACTGGACCGACAGCGCACAGCAGACGGCGTCGAACGCGTCGTCGGCGAACGGGAGCGACTGATCTTGGTTGAAGTTGCGCACGACGAACTCGTCGAGCCGGTCGTTCTCGGCCAGCTCGGCCTCGTTGAGCCCGTGACCGACCACGCGCTGGTAGTCGGTGTCGGGCAGGTGCGAGACCCAACTGCTCATCGCGTCGAGGACGCGGTCGCCGGGATCGGTCACGGACGCGTACAGCGCGGTCAGCCGGTCGAGGAACGCGTCGTCGGCGTGGGTGACGAACCGCGGGTCGGCGTAGAACGTCCCGTCGGGGCGGTCGTCCCGCTTGCGCCGGTCGCGGTCCGAGAGGACGGTCGTCACGATATCGGATCGAGGGGCGCGGGGAGTAAGAGGGCGTCGCCCCCACCGGACGGCTTTTGCTCGACGGGACTTTACCGGCTGGTAATGGATTCCGCCGCCGCGGCCGACCGCGACCTCTTCCCCGCGCCTCGCTCCGAGGTCTTTCGAGATCAGGGCAAGTTCCGCACGCGATTCAACTTCCCCGGGCGGAACCTCCCGGACCACGACGACCACGGGTACGGCCCGCTCTCGACGGTCGTCGAGTCGTTCATGGACCCCGGCACGCTGATCCGGATGCACCAGCACCGCGACGAGGAGATCGTCTCGTGGGTGCCCGCGGGGGTGATGCGCCACGACGACCGCGAGGGGAACGAACTCGTCACCGACGCGGAGCACCTCCTCGTGATGAACGCCGGATCGGGCTTCTGGCACGCCGAGGAGACACTCGCGGACGACCCGCCGCTCCGGATGCTCCAGATATTCGTTCGCCCGCACGACCTCGGTCTGGAGCCCGGGATCCAGCACGGCCCGCTCCCGGACCCCGAACCGGACGAGTGGCGTCGCGTGTTCGCGCCCGCGGGGTCGGACCACCCGTTCACCGTGCGCAACGCGGTCGACTGCTACGACGTTCGGCTCGACGCCGGCGCGGGCGCGACGCTCCCCGACGTCGAGGGGCGGGACGCCTACGTGTACGTCTTCGAGGGGTCGGCCGAGGTCGGCGACGCCGCGCTCTCGGAGACGGAGAGCGCCCTGTGGACCGGCGAGGGCGCCCCGCCGACCGTGACCGCGGGCGACCAGGGCGCGACCGTCGTGGCGTTCCTCGTCGACCCCGACGCGTCGGTGACGCGGCAGGGGACGATCGGGCGGTAGCGACGGCGGCAGGGAAACGGGTTTCACCGGGGGGCGCGACGCCTCCGTATGACCCAGTCGCGGACCGTCGAGCTGGAGGGGCACCTCATCGACAGCGGGACGATGCAGCGCTGCTTCGGCGCGGTGATGGACCTTGGCGGCTCGTTCGACGTCGAGCGGTTCGATGTCGGGAAACACGAGACCGAGGAGTCGTACTGCCGGCTGGCCGTCTCGGCCGACGACCCCGAGACGCTGCGCGCGATCCTCCACGAGCTCCACCAGAACGGCGCGGTCTTGGAGGACCCGTCCGACGTGGAGCTCGTCCCCGCGCCCGCGGACAAGGTGGTGCCGCCGAACTTCTACTCGACGACGAACCACCCGACCGAGGTGCTGTACGACGGCGAGTGGATCGACGTGGAGGGGATCGAGATGGACTGCGCGCTGGTGGTGGAACCCGAGCCGGCAGCGGACGCCGGCGAGGGAGACCGAGCGGACGCATCGGACGCGGGCAACGACGGGGCGGCGCGCGCCCGCACCAAGACGCTCAGCGCGGTTGAGGCGGGCGACCTCATCGCGACCGACCAGTCCGGGATCCGGGTGAACCCGCCGGAGCGCCCCCGGAGCGGCGGCGGCGCGTTCGGCTTCATGCAGGGCGGCGTCTCCGCGGAGCGCCCCTCCGAGTCGACGATCCGTGAGGTCGCCGCGGAGCTCCGCGCCGTCGAGGCGGACGGCGGGACCGTGATGGTGGTCGTCGGCCCCGCGGTGATCCACTCCGGCGCGGGCGACGCGCTCGCCGACCTCGTCGCGGGGGGCTACGTCGACGCGCTCTCCGCGGGCAACGGCTTCGCCACCCACGACCTGGAGCGCTCGATCTACGGCACCTCGCTCGGGATGGACGTTGAGACGCTCGAACACCCGCGGAAGGGACACAAACACCACATCTGGACCATCTCGGAGATCATCCGCGCCGGCGGGATCGAGGCAGCCGTCGAGGACGGGGTCGTCACGGAGGGGGTGATGTACGAGTGCGTCGAGAACGGCGTCGACACCGTCCTCGCGGGGTCGATCCGCGACGACGGCCCCCTGCCGGACACGATCACGGACGCGGTCGAGGCGCAGGACGCGATCCGCGAGCAGGCCCGCGACGCCGACATCGTGCTCATGCTCGCCACGCTGCTCCACTCCGTCGCGGTCGGCAACTGCCTCCCGTCGACGACGAAGACCGTCTGCGTCGACATCAACCCCGCCACGGTCACCCAGCTGCTCGACCGCGGCTCGGCGCAGGCGGTCGGCATGGTCACCGACATCGGCACGTTCGTCCCGACGCTCGCGGAGTACGTGCTGGAGGGCGAGGAGGGTGGAGGCGCGGAGACCGGGGGCGACGAGTCGGCGGGCGACGGGAGCGGAGGTTCCGCGGAGGGCGACGCGTGACACCCGAAATCCGGCCCTACGACCGCGAGCGCGACGCCGACGGGCTCTACGCGGCGAAGGTGGCCTTCGAGCGCGGCCTCGGCGAGAGCACCGGCGGCGACGGGAAGGCGGCCGCCTACGCGGAGAAGCTCACCGACACGTACCGCGAGCGGTGGCTCGACTGGGTCGACCGCTGCGTCGCCGACGACCCCCGGTGCGTGACCGTCGCGGTCGACGGGAGCGCCGACGGGCCCGGTGACGAAGCGGCGGCCGACGGCGCCGTCGTCGGCTACGTCTTCGTCCTCCCAGAGCGGCTGGCGATGATATGGGACGCGGCGGTGCTGAACGAGCTCTACGTCGCGCCCGAGCACCGCGGGACCGGCGTCGCCGACGACCTGCTGGGCGCCGCGCTCGACCTCGCGGCCGACCAGGAGCTCCCGCTCGACCGACTGGTCCTCGACGTGGACCCGGCGAACGACCGCGCGAGGGGGTTCTACGACCGCCACGGCTTCGAGCCGTGGGGCGAGATGGTCGCGCGGCCGCTGGACGACTCCTGAGGCGGTCGGGACCGGCCGAAGGCGGCCCGGGTCGAGTCCGGCTCCCGAAGCTACAAGCGCGTCCGCCCGCTCTCGTCGGGCGTGATACAGATCGGCATCGTCGGCTGCGGCGTCATCGGGAACCGCCTCGCGGGCGTCATAGCGGACCACGACCGGTTCGAGCTGGCGGCCGCCTGCGACCTCGACGCCGACCGCGCCGCGTCGCTCGCGGCCGACCACGGGACCGACCGCACCGCGACGACGACGGACCACGAGGCGCTCGTCGAGACGGACGGCCTCGACGCCGTCTACGTCGGCGTCCCGCCGCTCGCGCACCGGGAGGTTGTCGCCGACGCGCTCGCGGCCGGCAAACACGTGATCTGCGAGAAGCCCATCGCGGCGGACGCGGAGACGGGCCGCGAGCTCGTCGCGCTCGCCGAGGAGACCGACCGCGTCACGGCCGTGAACCTCCCGTTCCGCTACACCCCCGGCTTCGTCCGGCTCCGGGAGGCGGTCGAAGCGGGTGAGGTCGGCGACCCGCGTCGGGTCGAACTTCGGTTCCGGTTCCCCGAGTGGCCCCGCGAGTGGCAGGACGTGGCGTGGCTGGAGTCGCGCGAGCAGGGCGGCCCGCTCCGGGAGGTGGGGACGCACTTCCTGTTCGGCGTCCGTGAGCTGTTCGGCCCGGTCGAGACCGTCTCGGCGGACGTGGGGTACTCCGGACCCGACACCTATGAGGACGACGCGGTCGCGACGTTCCGGGCCGGCGGGGTCCGCGGGACGCTCGACCTGCTGTGCGACCATGAGGGTGAGGAAGAGAACAGCGTCACCGTCGTCGGCGACGAGGCGTCGCTGTCGCTGACGGAGTGGTACCGGCTCGTTCGCGACCGCGGCCGCGAGACCGAGGCGACGCTCGTCGACGAGCGCGGCGACAGCGTGCGCGCGCTCCTGACTGAGTTCGCGAGCGCGCTCGACGGCGACGACGGCGACCTCGTCTCGTTCGCGGAGGCGACCCGCGTTCAGGAAGTGCTCGACGCGATCCACGCCTCCGAGGGCGACTCGGTCCGGCCGGGAGCGAACGCCGGCGGACGGTAAGGTCGGCTCCGACCGGTGGCGGGTGCCGGCGGACGATGGAATCCGCCGTCGCCGCCCGCGGCGCAACGCGGAGTCGCCGCCGGCAGAGTCGCAGACCGGGAACGCCCGACAGGAATTATGTGTCCGTCGGACGCATCTCCGCGTATGAGCTACCTCGTTGCGACCGACGGATCGACGGAGGGGGACGAGGCGGTCCGGTACGCGGCGCGACAGGCGGTCGCGTTCTACGAGACGCTGGAGATCGCCCACGTGTTAACGCCGGACTCGGAACTGGTCGACGGCACGATCATCCTCCCGGGCGAGGACGCGGCCGTCGAGGCCGGGCAGGGGGTCTTGGACAGCGCCCGCGCCATCGCCGAGGAGGCGGTCGACGAGCCGATCACCGTGGAGACCCAACTGCTCACGGGCCGGCCGGCCGACGCGATCACCGAGTACGCGGCCGAAGAGACGGTCGACGCGATCTACGTCGGTCACCGCGGGCTCTCCGAGGAGCGCGAGCAGGTCGTGGGCAGCGTCGCCAAGAGCGTCGTCGACAAGGCGGACGTGCCAGTGACGGTGATCCGGTAGGTGTCAGCCGGAATAAACGAGCGAGCGCGCTCGAGGCGGTCGAAATCCGGGGTTTCGGCCGGCTGCCGGTCGTCACAGGCGCCGGAAAGAACCGCCATTATCGGACGTTCAAAGCGGGCTTAGGCCATACTACGGGTGATGTCCGAAGACGTACTCGTCACGGCGGACTGGGTCGAAGAGCGCCTCGACACCTTTCAGGACGACGACGCCGACCACCGGCTCGTCGAGATCAACAACCCGACCGTCACCGACGAGTCGGAGTACACGCCCTACGAGGAGGGCCACATACCCGGCGCGTTGAACTTCGAGTGGGACGCGGTCTTCACCGACGAGACGGAGCGCGATATCGTCTCGAAGGCGGACTTCGCGGCGCGAAACGGTGAGGGCGGCATCGACGCCGACACCACCGTCGTCGTGTACGGCGGCGGCCGCGTGCCGAACTGGTTCGCGCTGTTCGGCTACTGGATCTACAAGTACTACGGTCACGACGACATCCGCGTGGTCGACGGCGGGAAGGGGTACTGGGTCGAGAACGACTACCCGCTCTCCACGGAGGAGCCCGACTTCACGCCCCGCGATTACGAGGCCCGCGGTCCCTTCGAGAGCGTCCGCGCGTACAAGGACGACATCGACAAGGCGATCGAGGAGGGGATCCCGATGGTCGACGTCCGCTCGCCCGAGGAGTTCTCCGGCGAGGTCATCGCCCCCGAGGGGCTCAACGAGACCGCCCAGCGCGGCGGTCACATCCCCGGTGCGAGCAGCGTCCCGATCGGCACGACGCTGAACGAGGACGGGACGTTCAAGAGCGCGGACGAGCTCCGCGAGCTGTACAGCGACGCCGGCGTCGACGGCGACGAGTCGACGATCACCTACTGCCGCGTCGGCGAGCGCTCGTCGATCGAGTGGTTCCTCCTCCACGAGCTGCTCGGCTACGACGACGTGCGGAACTACGACGGCTCGTGGACCGAGTGGGGGAACCTCGTCGGCGCGCCGATCGAGACGGGCGAGTAACGCGCGCCAAACTGCCTACCGCGTCGCGGACTTCCACTCCCGTAACCCGAGGCGACCGCCGTTCAGGTCCTCGGCCGGCGCCTCGGTGGCGGCCCAGACGAACAGCGGCGCGACGCTCTCGGGGTCGCGGGCGCGCTCTTTCCCCGTGAGGTCGGTCGCGACGAGCCCGGGGTCGACGACGCCGACCGTCGCGTCGAGGTCGGCGGCGAACCCGCGCGCGACCCCCTCGGCAGCCGCCTTCGACACCGCGTACGCGCCCATCCCGGGCTTCGACTCGGCGGCGACCGCGCCCGACGGGACGAGGACGCGCGCGTCGTCGGTCAGGTGCGGGACGGCCTCGCGGATCGTCGCGAACACGCCGCGCGCGTTCGTGCGCATCGTGTCGTCGTAGTCGGCGTACGTGACCTCGGTCGTCGGCCGCTCGCCCGGCGCGCCGTGGAACACGCCGGCGTTCGCGAACACGACGTCGACCGGGCCGGCCTCGCGGGCGACGCGCTCGAAGAAGCGTTCGAGGTCGAACTCGTCGCGCACGTCGACGCGGTCGCCCCACGCGGTCCCGCCGTCGTCCGCCGGCGAGCCGTCCCCGGCGTCCGCGTCGCCCTCGGCGTCGCCGTCCGGGTCGTCGCCCGCGCCGTTCAGTGCCGCGACGGTCCGATCGACGGCCGCGCCGTCGCGTCCGGAGACGGCGACGAACGCCCCCTCGTCGACGAACGCCTCGGCGACGGCCCGCCCGATCCCACTCGTTGCTCCGGTGATCGCGACCGTCAGATCCATGTGAACGGGAGTACGCGCGTCGGCGACTTAGTGGTATCCACTCCGGCCGCCCCCGCCGCTCCGCTCGCGCGCTCCCGTCGCCGTGGCGGACCGCTGCGATGCCGTCGCGAGCCCCGCCGACCGAACGTGTCAGGGACCTTCCCGCGACGCGTCTGACCGGATTTATACCGGAGCCGTCCCTAGGATGGCGTATGGACGTGGTCCCGGACATCGACGGCGTTGCCGGCGAGTCCGTCGTCGTTATCGGCGGCGGATTCGGCGGACTCTCGACGGCCTGTTACCTCGCGGACGCCGGCGCGGACGTCACGCTGTTGGAAAAGAACGAACAGCTCGGCGGCCGCGCCAGCCGGCTCGAAGTCGACGGCTTCCAGTTCGACATGGGGCCGTCGTGGTACCTGATGCCCGACGTCTTCGAGCGCTTCTTCGGGCACTTCGGGCGGTCGCCGGACGAGTTCTACGAGCTGGAGCGGCTCGACCCACACTACCGCGTGTTCTGGAAGGACGGAGATCAGGTCGACGTGCTGCCGGACCGCGATGCGAACCGGGAGATCTTCGAGTCGTACGAGCCGGGCGCGGGCGAGGCGTTCGACGCGTACCTCGAGGAGTCCAAGCGGACCTACGAGATCGGGATGGAACACTTCGTGTACGAGGACCGCCCGCGGCTGCGCGACTACGTGGACACCGACGTGATGCGCTACTCGTGGGGGCTCTCGCTGCTCGGTAAGATGCAAGGGCACGTCGAGGACTACTTCGACCACCCGAAGCTCCAGCAGCTGATGCAGTACACGCTCGTGTTCCTCGGCGGCTCGCCGACGAACACGCCGGCGCTGTACAACCTGATGAGCCACGTCGACTACAACATGGGCGTCTACTACCCCGACGGCGGGATCGGCGCGGTCGTCGACGGCATCGTCGAACTCGCCGAAGACCTCGGCGTCGACTTCGTCACCGACGCCGAGGTGACGGGGATCGAGGGGCGGTACGGCGCGTTCGCGGTCGACACCGAGAACGGTGAGCGCTACCTCGCCGACCGCGTCGTCTCCGACGCCGACTACGCGCACACCGAACAGGAACTGCTGCCCGAGCGCAAGCGGCAGTACACCGAGGAGTACTGGGAGTCGCGGACGTACGCGCCCTCCGCGTTCCTACTGTACCTCGGCGTCGAGGGCGACGTGCCGAACCTCGAACACCACACGCTCGTCCTCCCGACCGACTGGGACGAACACTTCGAACAGATATTCGACGATCCCGAGTGGCCCGACGACCCCGCCTACTACCTCTGCGTCCCCTCGAAGACCGACGACACGGTGGCGCCGGAGGGCCACAGCAACCTCTTCGCGCTCGTCCCGATCGCGCCCGGGATCCGTGACACCCCCGAGATCCGCAACCGGTACCGCGACCTCGTGATCGACGACATCGCGGAGAACACCGGGACCGACCTCCGCGGCCGGGTCGTCGTCGAGGAGACGTTCTCGGTCGACGACTTCGCGGACCGGTACAACAGCTACGCGGGCAGCGCGCTGGGGCTGGCGCACACGCTCACGCAGACCTCGCTGCTCCGGCCCGGGCATACCTCGGACGCGGTCGACGGGCTGTACTTCACCGGATCGACGACGACGCCCGGTATCGGCGTCCCGATGTGTCTCATCAGCGGGGGGCTGACCGCGGAAGCGATGGCCGGCGACGACGTGTGATCTCCGCCGTGAGCGACCAGAATCGACCGGCGACCGACGGCGAGCGAGCCACCGCCGAGGGCGGGGACCGGCCCGCGAGAAGCGGCGGCGAGGGGCTCCGGTACCTGCTGGTGCTGTCGCGGCCGCGGTTCTGGCTCTACCTCGCCGGGCCGGTCGCCGTCGGCGTCACCTACGGGATCGGCGACGTGAGCGGGCTGTTCACGCCCGTCACGGTCGCGCTCGCGGCGTACTTCCTCGTGCCGGCCAACGTCTTCCTCTACGGCGTCAACGACGTGTTCGACGCCGACATCGACGAGCTGAATCCGAAGAAGGAGGGCCGCGAGGCGCGCTGGCGAGGGAGCCGGTTCGTCTCGGTCGCCGTCGTCGCGTCCGGCGCGCTGGGGCTCGCGACGCTCGCGATCACCCCGCGGGTCGCGTGGCCGTACCTGCTCGGCTTCCTCGCCCTGGCGGTCGGCTACAGCGCGCCGCCGGCCCGGTTCAAGACGACGCCGTTCCTCGACTCGCTGTCGAACGGGTTGTACGTCCTCCCCGGCGCGGCGGCGTACGCGACGGTTGCGGGCGCGCACCCGCCGCTCGCGGCGCTCGCGGGCGCGTGGCTCTGGACGATGGGGATGCACACGTTCTCCGCGATCCCGGACATCGAGCCGGACCGCGCGGCGGGGATCGACACGACCGCGACCGTCCTCGGCGAGGCGCACACGTACGCCTACTGCTTCGGGGTGTGGACCGCCGCGGCCGCCGCGTTCTGGCTCGTCGACCCGCGGCTGGGCGCCCTGCTCGGCGTGTACCCGCTGTTCGTCGCGTGGGTCGCGCGCTCGTCGGTCTCGGTCGACCGCGCGTACTGGTGGTTCCCGGCGCTGAACACCGTCGTCGGCACGCTGCTGTCGATGGGCGGCCTCTGGCGGGTGTACCCGCTCTGGGAGGCGCTACCGTGAGCGACGGCGACCGGGCGGGATCGGCCGGGACGACCGCCGCCGCGACGACCGGCTCTCGGCTCGACGCGCTCCGCGAGCGCGCGCCGGACACGCGTAACGAGGCCGAGGCGCTGCTGGACCGGCTCGTCCGTGAGAACCGCTTCACCATCGCGGTCGTCTTCCCGCTCGTCGGGGCGGTCGCGCTCGTCGGCAGCGCCGAGGGGTGGGTGCCCGAGCCGTTCGCGTTCCACCCGTGGTTCGTGCTGTTCGGCGTGATCGTGATGCGCTCGCCGCTGGTCGTCGGCGTGCTGCCGACGATCGACCGCCGCGCGCTCGGCTGGATCGGCGTCCTAATGGCGTACACGTACCTCATCGAGTCGGTCGGCGTCGCCACCGGGTGGCCGTACGGGGAGTTCGCGTACACGGTCGACCTCGGACCGATGCTCGGCGGGGTCCCGGTCGCGCTTCCCGTCTTCTTCATCCCGCTCGTGATGAACGCCTACCTGCTGTGTCTGCTGCTGCTCGGCCCGCGCGCCGACAGCGTGTGGGTCCGGCTGGCGACGGTGATCCCGGTCGTCGTCGCGATGGACGTCGTGTTGGACCCCGGCGCAGTGTCGCTCGGCTTCTGGAACTTCGGCGGCGGACCGTTCTACGGCGTGCCCCTCTCGAACTACGCCGGGTGGGTGCTGTCGGCGATCGTCGCCGTCGTCACGCTCGACCGCGCCTTCGCGGCGGTCGGGATCCGCGACCGGCTGCGCGACTGCGAGTTCATGCTCGACGACATGGTGAGCTTCGTGATCCTCTGGGGCGGGATCAACGTTTGGTTCGGGAACCTCCTGCCCGCGGCGGTCGCGGCCGCGTTCGGCGTCGGCCTCGTCCGTGCCGACCGGTTCGACACGCGACTGTTCACGGAGTGGCGGCGATAGCGAGCGCCCGGGGCGAGCGCGGCGGCCGTGCGACGCCGCCCCACTCGGTGGCTCTTATATACCGGGGACTCGTTTGCTCGACCGTGACCGACGGCGGCAATCGCGGCGGGCGACCGAACCGGGAGGACCGACGGCGATGAGCGACCTCGCCATCGACTACGGCGACCACGAGCGCGTGTGCGAAGTCGTCGACCGGCTGATGTACTGCGCCGAACACGTCAGCGTCTCCTTCGACGGGTGGGAGGAACCGCACGTGAAGGGGCCGGGACTGTACTTCGCCGTCATCGGCGACAGCGACTACGGGGCGTACGCCGACCCGATGGGGGACAACCGCTGGCCCCGCGACACCGCCCCATCCGTCTTCGACGGGGGCGCGCTCGCGACGGCGGCGGAGTCGGTGAGCGTCGCGCAGGACGGCGGCGTCGTCGTCGCGGTCGACGGCGAGATCGAGGCCCAGATGGTCCGCTTCCGCGACCTGGGCACCCGCGACGAGGAGACCGATCTCGTCGACGACGTGAGCTACGAGCCGTGGATGGGGTCGCGGCACATGAGCGCCATCGAGACCTCGGTCCGCCCGGAGGTCGTGGCGACGGTGACGCTGAGCGAGGAGACCGGCCGCGTCAGCGTCTTCCGCGACGGCGAGGCGAACAGCATGCGGCGCGAGGAGATCGGCGGCCGCTGGCGCGGCGAGTAGCGCGCTTCGCGCCCGGCAGTTAGCACGGGCGCGGCGCTCCCGGAGTCCGGCCCCGAGGCCCCACGGTTAAACCTCGGCCGGGCGAACGACGACGCATGTACGACGAGATACTGGTTCCGACCGACGGGAGCGAGGCGGTCGACCGCGCGCTCGAACACGCGGTCCGGCTCGCGACGGACCACGACGCGACGCTCCACGCGCTGTACGTCGTCGACCGGCGGATCGCGGCCGCCAACTCGGGCGACCTCCACGACGAGGTCGTCGAGGACCTCGAATCGCAGGGCGAGGCCGCCGTCACGGCGGTCGCCGACGCGGCCGCCGAGGCCGGGCTGGACGCCGAGACGCACGTCGCGCACGGGACGCCCGACACGGAGATCGTCGGGTACGCCGACGAGGCCGGCATCGACGTGATCGTGATGAGCCCGGAGGGGAAGTCGCCGCGCGAGCGGATTCGGTCGCTCGGGAGCGTCTCAGACCGCGTCGCCGACGACGCGTCGGTTCCGGTGTTCCTCATCAAGTGACCCGCCCCTCGGAGCGAGTCCGATCGGACCGGAGCCGACCACGGTCGACCGCCGCGCGGCCGAGCCAATTAGGTGGGTGGGGCCGCGACCCGTCGGCATGGAACTCACCGTGCTCGGGTCCGGCAGCGCGATGCCGGTCCCGGACCGCGCGCAGGCCGGCTACCTCCTCGACGACGGCGACCGATCGCTGCTCGTCGACTGCGGCAGCGGCGTCCTCCAGCGGCTCGCGGGGACCGACACGGGCTACGAAGGCGTCTCGACGGTCCTCCTGACCCACCACCACCTCGACCACGTCGCGGCGCTGTTGCCGCTCCTGAAGGCCCGCTGGCTCGCCGGCGAGGAACACCTCGAAGTCGTCGGGCCCGCGGGCACGAAGTCGCTCGTCGACGGCCTGCTCGGCGTTCACGACTACCTCGACGGCCGGATCGACCTCGCCGTCCGCGAGGTGTCGAGCGCGCGCCCGTTCGCCGCCGGCGGGTTCGACGTGACGGCCCGGGAGACGCGCCACTCGATGGACGGGTTCGCCTACCGCTTCTCGCCGCCGAGTTCGGACGCCGCGGCCGCTGACGGCCCGCTCGCGCTCTCCGGAGACACCGAGGCGTTCGCGGGCATGGCGCGGTTCGCGGACGGCGCCGACTGCCTCGTCCACGACTGCTCGTTCCCAGATGACGTCGACGTGTCGAATCACCCGACGCCGACGAGCCTCGGCGAGTCGCTGGCGGACGTCGAGGTCGGGACGCTCCTGCTCTCGCACCTCTACCCGCACACCGGCGGCCGCGAGCGCGAGATGACGGAAAGCGTCCGCGAGGCGGGGTTCGACGGCGAGGTACGGGCCGCGGCCGACGGACTGCGCGTGTCGCTGTGACCGCTGCGCGGACTCGGACCGCAACTGTCGGTCGGCCGCTCACCGGTCTCGACGTAACCGTCGGTCGGCCGCACGTCGGCTTGGACGTAACCGGCAAACGTTACCTATCCGCACGAACGACCCGGATATTTAAGCGCGCGTGGTCGTTCCTGTCTTCCATGGCCGGCCCACTCGCGGACGACTTCGGACGGGAGGTGACGGGGGTGCGGATCTCGCTTACCGACCGGTGTAACTTCGACTGCGTCTACTGTCACAACGAGGGGTTAGGCGATACGCGCGGGCCGATGGAGCCGAGCGACGCGGAGATGAGCGCCGACGACGTGGTCCGGTTCCTCGAGGTCGTTGAGGGATACGGCGTCGACGCTGTGAAGTTCACCGGCGGCGAGCCGATGCTCCGGCAGGACCTGGAGGAGATCATCGAGCGCACGCCAGATTCGATGGAGGTGTCGATGACGACGAACGGCACGTTCCTCCCCGGGCGCGCCGCGGACCTGAAGGCCGCCGGCCTCGACCGCGTCAACGTCTCGCAGGACGCGCTCGACCCGGACGACTTCGCCGAGGTGACGAAGTCCGGCGCCTACGAGCAGGTCCTCGAAGGCGTGAAGGCGGCGGTCGAGGCCGGGCTCGACCCCGTGAAGCTCAACATGGTCGTGTTCACGCACACCGCGGGCTACGTCGAGGAGATGGTCGAGCACGTCGCCGACAACGAGGGGCTCCAGCTCCAGCTCATCCAGTACATGCCGGAGCTGACCGGCAAGCCGGAGTGGAACGTCGACATCGGGCGCGTCCACGACTGGCTTGCCGAGAAGGCGGACCGCGTCGAACACCGCGAGATGCACGACCGGAAGCGCTACTTCGTCGGCGAGGCGAGCGACGACGAGACGGGCGGCATGGTCGAGATCGTCGACCCCGTCGAGAACGAGGACTTTTGCGCCAACTGCGGCCGCGTCCGCGTCACCCACGAGGGGTACCTGAAGGGGTGTCTCAACCGCAACGACGACCTCCGGTCGATGGGCGAGATGACCCGCGAAGAGATCGCGGACACCTTCGAGGAGGTGGTGGCCAATCGGGTTCCTTACTACGGCGAGTACCTCGTCGAGGGCGACGACGGCGAGTACGAACTCAACGAGAAGTACCTCGGGACGCCGCCCGCCGCGGACTGAGGCACGGGCCGATGGGCGCGGAGCGCGCCGCGATCGCCGACGTTCGGAGCGCGCCGCGATCGCCGACGGTCGGCGCGCCGGTCGGGGCCTACTCCGGCGGCTCGTACGGCCGACTGCTCCCATCGTCCGGGAGCCGACGCAGGTACTTCGCGAACAGGTCCGCCACACGGGTGTACGCGTCAAGGACGTGGTCCAGTTCGCCGAACCCGTGCGGCTCGCCCTCGTACCGGCGGAGCTCGTGGCGGGCGTCGTGTTTCTCCAGCTCGGCGACGAGCTGCTCCGACTGGCTGATCGGGACGCGGGCGTCCTCCTCGCCGTGGAGCACCATGAGCGGGTCGTCGATGTCGGGGACAGTCCGGATCGGGCTCGCGTCGCGGTAGGCGTCGAGGTCGGCGACGAAGTCGCCCAGCTCGCGCTTGAGTAGTTGCCACCCCACGTCGTCGGTGTCGTCGACGAACGACTCGTAGTCGTACACGCCGTAGAAGGCGGCGCCGGCGCGGAACCGGTCGCTGTTGCCGAGCGCGTTCACGGTCATCAGCCCGCCGCCGGAGCCGCCGAATATCCCGACGCGGTCGCCGTCGACGGCGTCGTAGCGCGCCGCCGTCGCGTCCGCGGCGCGGATCACGTCGTCGAGGTCGCCGCCGCCCCAGTCGCCGTCGTTCGCCATGCGGAACGCCCGACCGAACCCGTCGGAGCCGCGGTAGTTGGGGCGGACGACCGCGTAGCCGAGCGCCGCGAAGTACGCCGCCCGGTGGTCGAAACCGAAGCCGTCGAAGGCGGTCGGACCGCCGTGCGGCTTCACGAGGAGCGGGACGGAGTCCGGCTCGGCGGCCGACGCGGGCGGGTGGACCACCGCGTTGACCCCGGTCCCGTCGGAGTCGTAGGTGAACGCCTCCGGGGCCGGAAGCCGGTCCGACAGCCCCGCCGTCGCCGTCGGCGTGCGTCGCTCGCCGGTCGCCGCGTCGACCGCGGTCGGCGGCTCGGTCGACGTCTCCCGGACCGACAACACGCGGTCGCCGTCCCACCGCGGTGCGCCGTGGATCGCGTCGCCGGTCGCGAGGGCGGTCGCGTCGGCGGCCGCGTCGGGGTCGGCGCCCGTCCCGGGGCCGGCGTCCGCGAGCGCGCCGTCGACGTCGACCGCGTGGACGTGCGTCCGGCCGCCCGCGGTGGCGGTCACGGCGAGCCTGTCGCCCGCGTCGTTCCACTCGGGCGCCGCGATCTCGGTCTCCGGGACGCCGTAGATCGGCGTCGGCGAGTCGCTCCCGTCGGCCGCGGGTTCGTCGCCGCCGACGCCGTACACCGCGTCGTATCCGCTGCCGTCGTGGACGAACGCGACCGCCTCGTCGTCGCCGGGTCGCGGGCGCGGACAGTCCGTCCGGACGCCCGGTTCGGCGAACAGTTCGGTGACGGCCCCACTGCCGTCGCCACCGAACGGGACGCGGACGAGCGCGGCCTCGTAGTCGAACAGGTCGGCGTGTGCCGACCGCGTCGCGACGACACTGTCGCCCTGCCAGTGCGGGTCGGCGTAGAGGTACTCGCCGGTCGCGATCGCCTCGATCCGGTCGCCGTCGGGGGAGACGACCGCGAGGCTCGCCCGCGAGAAGGCGTCGGTGACGATTGCGATCCCGGGCTCGCCCCACGCGAGGCCGGAGATGCCGCCCTCCAAGTCGGTCAGCACCTCGACCGCGCCGGTGTCGGCGTCGACGGTCGCCAGCTCGGCGTCGCCGGTGACGAAGGCGATCCGGTCGCCGTCGGGGCTCCAGTCGAGCCACCGCGCGTCGGTGCGCCCGTAGCGCATGGCCGACGCCCCCCGGCTCGTGAGCCGGCGGTCCTCGCCGTCGGTCGCCAGCCAGACGTCGGTGGTCAGCTCGCGGTTCTTCGCGTACGCGATCCGCCCGTCGGGTCCGACCGCGGCTTGGACAACGCGGTCTGCGACGGCCATGTCGGCGAGCAGCCCGTCGTAGTCGGTGTCTCTGAGGTCTCGTCGGTACACGCGTGTCACTGCGGTGAGCGAGCACTTGTGCGTATGGCTCCCGGAGGGGGTAGCTCACGAGACGTTGGACTCGTTATCACGGCGCAATTGAACCCTCTCCCGCTGAGAGTCCGCTGAGCGCGTGCCGAACGCAGAACGCAAGCGTTGGTACTCTCCCGTGTTCTGCGGGGCGATCTGCCGTGTGTATCTGGACGGAGACCGTCTCGACGCTTAATTCGCGCAGTGAGAAGCGGGTATCGGGCGTCCACTCGTGCGTCTCGTGCCAGTCTCCCGATTATTCCTGATACTGCGGCACACGGGTGAATAAAAGATATATGACGCCCTTCGTAGATCCCAGTCATGTCTGAGTTCCTCACTCCGCCCCCTGTCGAACCCGGCGATCGGGTCGCGGTCGTCGCGCCGGCGTCGAACGCACCCGAGTCTGCGCGGTTCGTCTACGAACTCGGTCTCGAGCGAATGCGCGACGTTTTCGACCTCGATCCGGTGGAGTATCCGACCGCGACCGCCGACCCGGAGTGGCTTGCGGACAATCCGGAGGCACGCGCCGAGGATGTTATGAACGCATTCCGCGACCCGGACGTCTCAGCCGTGATCGCAAACATCGGAGGCCACGACCAGATCACGATCCTCCCGTATCTCGACGGAGACGTACTCCGTGAACACCCGACCCGGTTCTACGGGTACTCAGACAACACGAACCTGGCCCTGTTCCTCTGGAACCAGGGGATCGTCTCGTACTACGGCGGATCGACGCTGCTCGAATACGCGATGGACGGAGAGATGTTCGATTACACGGAGGAGTACCTGCGGCGTGCGCTCTTCGAGGACTCGATCGGCGACTGGACCGAAGCAGAGGTGTTCACTGACGAGGCCGGGGACTGGGAAGATCCGGAGTCGGTCGAGACTACTCGCGAGATCGAACAATCCGACGGCCGGATCTGGCGCGGCGGTGAAGAGGCGGCCTCGGGTCGGATCTGGGGCGGTTGCTACGCAGTCCTCGTCGAACAGTTCCTCGCCGATCGGTACCTGCCCGACCCCGACGCGCTGACCGGTACTGTCCTCGCGCTAGAGACGAGCGAATTGGTCCCTGACCCGGCCGTCGTCGGTGCGAACCTTCGCGCACTCGGCGAGCGCGGCCTTCTCGAACGATTCGACGGTGTGCTTGTCGGGCGCCCCGCCGCTCGCTCACACATCGAAGAGAATCCGCGAGAGTGGCGGGCGGAGTATCGGGAGCGCCAGCGCGAGGCGATTAGTGACGCGTTCGAGACGTACAATCCGAACGCTCCCGTTGTCTTCAATTGCGAGTTCGGACACACGTACCCGACGTGTCCCATTCCGATCGGCGGTGAGGTCGAAATCGACCCCTCGACCGCATCCGTTCGCCTTCTTTGAGTTCACGGCGGGCTAGAATCCGGTGCCAGATAGATTCTCTGTGTCCAGACGGAATGAGACCGGGGTTCACGCGCAAGGTGTGCCGGCCACCGCTGACCGGGGGTGGTGTACAGGCGCAGGTCATTCTGAGGCCGCAGCTACCTGTTCCACCAACAGTCTTCGACGACGAGGGATCGATCGAGGACGCCGAGGTCCGTGATTCCGCTTTGGCGAGGTTGCGGGCGATGCCGTCCGGGTCGTGGCGGGGGCGAGCGTGCTCGATACTGCTCCGTATCGGTGGTTCGAGAGACGTCGTGTCGACACCGCCGGGCTCGGTATCGTTTCCGTCGCGGTCGACGGTCGATTTCGGATCCTGCCGGACGAGGGTCCCGCCGAGCCGGTTCCGGTCGACGGTCCACGGAGAACCGCACACGGGTAGGCGATCTCGGCGCCGCGTCCAGTGAAAGTCGGATGCGTGCGAGGGACCCGTTAATCTGCTGAACGGGACCCGAACCGCAGTGTCTCGGACGATTTAACGATCCGATCGCAGAGAATCGATCGACCCCAAATTCGGGTGTTTGACAGACGACCCGAGAGCCGACGGGTTCGAAGCGAGCACGGTGGGATTCGAACCCACGGCCATCGGATTAGAAGTCCGACGCTCTATCCTGGCTGAGCTACGTGCCCTCACTCGACTCTGATCCGCCGCGTCTAAAAAACGCCCGCGGTTCGCGGCGGGCCGCTCAGCACCGGCCAACAGCAGACCTAAGTCCGCGAGCGGAGTAGCGACCGGTAATGAACGTCATCGGAACCGTCGGCCTCCCCGGCAGCGGGAAGGGGGAGGCGGCAAACGTGGCCGAGGCGGCTGGCATCTCCGTCGTCGTCATGGGCGACGTGGTCCGCGCCGAGTGTCGCCGCCGCGGGCTCGACCCGGCGCAACACCACGGCCGGATGGCCGGCACGCTCCGCGAGGAGGAGGGCGACGACGCCATCGCCGCTCGGACGCTCCCGCGCATCCGGGAGGCGGCGGCCGAGAGCGAGCGCGGCGAGACCGTCGTCGTCGACGGTCTCCGCTCGACCGTCGAGCTCGAACGCTTCCGCGAGGCGTTCGGCGACGACTTCACGCTCGTCGCGATCCGCGCGCCCTTCGAGCTCCGCGCCGAGCGGCTGGGCGAGCGCGGCCGCGACGACTCCGACTCGGACCTGGCGTCGCTCCGCAGGCGCGACGCCCGCGAGATCGACCTCGGACTCGGCGAGACGTTGGAGCGCGCCGACGTCGAGGTCGACAACACCGACAGCCTCACGGCGTTCCGCGAGCGCGTCCGCGAAGTGCTGGGCGTCGACGGCGAGGGCGCGGACCGCTCGGACGGCGACGCCGCCGAGGCGGCCGAGGCCGGGGGTGACGGCGCGTGATCTACAGCGTCGACGTTCGGATCGAGGTCCCGGTCCACGACACGGAGGTGACCGACCGGGTCGCCGACGCGGTCGAGAACGTCTTCCCGGACGCGGAGCCGGTCCACGAGGACGGGCGGCTCGTCTCCGAGACGCACAGCCTCGACGCGTTCTCCGACGTGCTCCACGAGCAGGAGATCCTCGACACCGCCCGCCGCGTCTTCCGACAGAACCGCACCGACGACGGGTTCGCCTTCTCGTTGAAGAAGCAGGCGGCGCTCGAAGGCGTCGTCAACTTCGCGGTCGGCGATCCGGACGAACTCGGTGAGATCGACGTCGAGGTGCGCGTCCGCGAGCCGGACGTCGAGTCGTTCATCGACTACGTCGCGCCCGAGACCGACGGGGGGCAGCCGGTCGACCCCGTCCGCGAGTACGGCGACCGGTTCGACCCCGAGGACGAGGCGTACTGAGGCGCCGGCCCGGCGCGCCCGTCGCCGCTCTCCCGGCCACTCGGCCCGTCGCTCACTGATCCACCAGTCACTCGGCCGTGGCGCCGGCCGCGGCCCCGCCGACCGCGCCGAAGACGACCGGATAGACGAGCCCCGCGAGCAGCGCCGCCGTGACGAGCGTCGGGGCGACGCTGCCGCCGTCGCCGACGGCGTACCGGAACAGGAAGGCGCCGATCACCGCGAGCGGGAGGTAGCCGACGACGGCGAGCGCGCCGGACTGCGCGCCGGCGACCGGCGTTGCCGCGCCGGCCGCGCGCGCTATCCCGACCCCGGCGACGACGAGCAGCAGCGGCGGCACGGCGTACAGGAACGTCAGCCCGGCGTCGCTCTGCGCGACGAAGTTCACCGAGCGGGCGGCGCCGATCAGCGAGGGCACGTTCACGTCCACGAAGTGCGCGTTGTAGAACACCCAGCCGACGCCGCGCCACACCGAGATGGTGTCGCCGCCGAACAGGTCGGCGAAGAAGTTGATCCCGGAGAGCCCCTCCTCGACCCGGCCGCTCTGCGTGACGTAGACGACCAGGTAGCCGAGGACGTACGAGACCGCGCCCGCGACCGCCCCGACGACCGCGCCGCGGCCGAGGCTCCTTTCCGCCCCTGTCGCGCTCGATCCGCCGCTGGCTGTCGAAGACATGCGCCTAGTATCGTTTCGGCGGGCGTAAGTGTTTGTTGGGTCGGATCGGGACGCGAAACGATCGCGTCGACGGCCGCAGGAGTGCGTCTATCGGCGGACACCGTCGGATCAGGTCGTCGCCTCGCGCCACTCCGACTGCGAGATCGTGTACCGGACCTCGTCGTGGACGGTGCCGTCCGCGTAGACCAGCTCGTTGCGGAGCCGCCCCTCGCGTCGCCCGCCGAGGCGGTCGACGTACCGCTCGATCGCGCGCCGCGACTTCTCGTTGTCGGGGTGGTGCCCCACGGCGACGACATCCAGGTCGAGGTCCGCGAACGCGACCTCGGCAAGCGCGGCGGCGCGCTCGCCGGAGTAGCCGCGGCCCCAGAACCGCTTGCGGAGCCACGTGCCGAGCGTCGCCGTCCGCTTTTCCCAGTCGACCCCGAAGCCGCCGAAGCCGACTATCTCGCCCGCACCGTCCTCCCCCTCGCGGGGGTAGATCACGTACGTCGCCGCCTCGCCGTCCTCGAAGCGCTCGCGCCCGCGTTCGAGGAACTCTAGCGTCTCCTTCTTCGTCTCGTGGGGGTCCCACGTGACGAACTCGGTCACCTCGTCGATGCCGGGATCGGACGAGCAGATCCGATAGCACTCGTCGAGGTCGACGTGTTCGGGACTCCGCACCTCCAGCCGAAGCCGGTCCGTCTCGATGGTCTCGGGGAACACGTCGTGAGGGTCGTCGCCCGCCGAATAAATTCCACCGGCGCCCTGCGACGGGTTGTCACGGGCACCGACCGCCGTCGGTCGTCGAACGCCGTCAGTCGCCGAAGGCGTCGGCGAGGTCGCCGCCGACGCTCGCGATCGCGTCGCGCGCCCGGTCGACCTCCGGCATCGTCATGAACCCGTGGACCATCGCGGGGTAGTTCTCGTATCGGGTCGCGACGCCGTCGGCGACGAGCTGCTCCGCGTACGCCCTCCCGCCGTCCCGGAGCGGGTCGAAGCCCGCTGTGACGACCGTCGCGGGCGCGACGCCGGAGAGGTCGCCGGCGTTGATCGGGTCGGCGTACGGGTTCCGACGGTGGATGTCGCTCCGGTAGTAGGCCGCCGAGAACCACTCGATGTCCGCCCGGGAGAGGACGGTCCCGGCGTGTTCCCGCATCGACTCCTGGTCGGGGTCGACGCCGATCCCCGGGTACAGGAGCGCCTGTCGGGCGATGTCGGGGCCGTCCCGCTCGGCGGCCATGAGGGCGGTCACCGCGGCGAGGGTGCCGCCGGCGGAGTCGCCCGCGACCGCGAGGTCGCCGGTCCCGCGGAGCCGCTCGGTCGCGTCCGCGGCCCGCTCGACGGCGGCGTACGCGTCCGCGACCGCGGCCGGGAAGGGGTGTTCAGGCGCGAGCCGGTACTCGACCGAGAGGACGGCGCACCCGCTCTCCCGGGTCAGGTGCCGACAGAGCCAGTCGTGGGTCTCGACGCTGCCGAGGACGAACCCCCCGCCGTGGAAGAAGACGACCGTCGGGTAGGGGGGCTCGGCGGCGGGGAGGTAGAGCCGCGCGTCGAGGTCGCCGACCGTCGCCCGGTCGCCGAGGGCGCGCCGCGCCTCGTCGTCTTCGGGTCCGGGAAGGGTCAGCGACTCGGTTGCGCCCACGCTCGGCGGGTCGCGGTTCCGGATCCGCATCAGCGGGTCGGTCAGGCGACGGAGGAGCTTCAGCCGGTAGCGACCGTGCGGGAGCGGGACCCGCGACTGTCGGGCGGCGACCCGCTCCGCCTGGGGGTCGATCTGTTCGGCGCTCACGGTCCGGAAGTCGTCGCCCCGCCGACAAGACGGTTGCGGCGGGGTCGGCTGTCGGGCGGTCAGTGGGGCCGTCGGGGTCCCGACTCAGCCCGCGACGCCGACCGCCCGCAGCTCCTCGCGGATCGCGTCGCGTTTCACCAGCGCGAAGCCGACACAGATGGTGAGGAAGCCCGCGACCGTCGTCGGGGTGATCCCCTCGTCGAGGACGAGCCAGCCGACGGCGGCCGCGAACACCGGCGCGACGTAGGAGACGAGGTTGATCTCGATCGGGCCGAGCCGGTCGAGCAGGTCGAAGTAGATGAGGAAGCCGATCCCGCTGGCGACGACCGAGAGGTAGCCCAAGGCGAGCAGCGACTCCGTCGTCCAGGTCGCGTCGGCGACCGACTCGCCGAGCGCGAGCGCGAGCAGGTGGGTGAGCCCCGCGCCGAGGAGCATCGACCACGCCTCCATCGTCTCGATGGCGATGTCGGCCTCCGAGGCCCGCGAGAGGACGGAGCCGAGCGCGAACGAGGTCGCCGCGAGCAGCACGAGCAGCTTCGCGACGGTGCCGCCGCCGGTCAGATTGGCGGGGTCGGGGTTCGCGAGGACGACCGCCCCGGCGAGGCCGATCCCGAGGCCGAGCGCGCCGACCGCGGTCAGCCGCTCCGCCGGCAGGAGGGCGCGGGCGAACACCGTGGTCAACACCGGCGAGAGGCTGACGATGACGGCCGCGACGGCGCTCGTCACCGCCGGGTCACTCTCCCCGACGAACAGGAAGGCGTGGTAGGCGGCGATGATGAACACGGCGCCGGAGACGACCTCGAGCCACTGGTCCCGGCCGCGCGGGACCGGGTCGTCGACCGCGTACGCCGCGTACGCGAGCATGACGACGCCGGCGACGTCGAACCGGAACGCCGCGAACAGCACGGGCGGGAAGTACGCCAATCCCGCGTTGATCGCGACGAACGCGGAGCCCCACGCGGCGGCGAGGACGAGGAACAGCGAGAGGTTTCTGAGACGGCTCACGGTCGTCGTCTCCGGCCGGCGAGCCAAAAGGTTCCGGAAACGGTCGCGGTCGCCGGATCCGGTCGACGGGAGGGGGCCGTCAGCGGACCCGGTACCCGTCTGCGTCGCGGGCGACCACGCCCACGTCGGAGAGCCGCCGCAGGGCGTCCGCGACCGTCGACTCGCGCGCGCCGACCTCGTCGGCGACCGCCGCGGGCGTGCCGTCGGTCTCGACCACCGCGGCGATGACGGTCGCGAAGAAGCGGCTGTCGGCCTGCCCGCCGAGCCGCTCGTCGATCTCGGCGAGCGTGTCCTCGACGCGGCCCTGGACCCACCGCTGGGCGAGCGAGAGCTCCCGGTCGAGGTCTTGGAGGCGGGTGAACTCCTCCGCGAGCTCCGCGAGGTCGCCGGTCGTGCCCGACCCGTCGGGGCCCTCGATCGAGAGGTGCGGACAGCGACCGGACATGTCGAGGCTGTTCTTCGCCGGGTACGCGCTCTTCGCGCCGAAGCCGTACGGCGAGACGCTCACCTCCAGCCGGAGGCTGCGCGCGATCCGGAAGTACTTCCGCCGCTGGTCGTCCGTCGTCGACTCGACGAGCCCGGCCTCCTCCAGCTTCCGCAGGTGGTCGATCACCGCCTTCGGGCTCACGTCCAGGTACTCCGAGATCTCCGTGACGTAACACGGCTTGGTGGCGAGAAGCCGGAGGATGCGCCGCCGGTTCTCGTTGCCGAGGAGATCGAGCAGTACCGCGGAGTCCATTAACGTGTGGTTAGCGTCCAGCGGATAAAAGGTTGGCTTCCGTGACCGGTCGCGTTCCGCTCGGAGCGTCAGGGTACGGCGATTCGGTGCGAACGCGGACAGTCTGTGCCGCTCGTGTCCCCCCTTCGCTCGGCGGTAGCCGACGCGTCCGAACGACCCGCCGGGGACGCATCGGCTGTCGCGACCCTCCCGTTTATCACGGTGGAACCGGGAACGTTAGGGGATGAGTTCGGGGGGCAGTTCCGGCGCGAGCGGATCGAGCGGAGGCGGAGAGGGCGGGACCGTGAGCGGCGCGGAGGAGTTCGACTTCGCCACGCCCGCGACCGACCAGTCGTTCGAGAACGCGCTCGCGAAGGCCCGCGACGGCGCTCGGCTGACGGTCGACGACGCCACCGAACTGCTCGCCACCGGCACGGGGGCGGCCGGGATCGACCCCGTCCGCAAGGAGGCGGTGTTAGAGGCCGCCGACCGGCGCCGGCGCGAGGAGGTGGGCGACGAGGTCACCTTCGTCGCCAACCTGAACAACAACGTCACCACCGCGTGTAACACCGGCTGCCTGTTCTGTAACTTCAAGGACTCCGCGCACGCGTTCGAGGCAGACAGCGACGTCGAGCACGCGGGGTTCACCAAGCCGCCCGCCGAGTCGCGCGCGGTCGTCGAAGACGCCCTCGACATGGGGATCTACGAGGTATGCTCCGTCTCGGGGCTCCACCCCGCGTTCGCGCTGAACGAGGAACATCACGAGATCCTCGCCGCGCACGACGACCCCGCGAGCGAGGTGAACTACAAGCCGCCCGAGCGGTACGCGACCGACCCGGGCACCTACGTCGAGCAGTTGGACGCGATGTCGGTCGGCGGCGTCCACCTCCACTCGATGACCCCAGAGGAAGCGTATCACGCCTCTCGGGGCACTGATTGGGAGTACGAGTCTGTGTACCGCGAGCTGGCGGCCGCCGGGCTCGACTCCGCACCGGGCACCGCCGCCGAGATCCTCGTCGACGAGGTCCGCGACGTGATCTGTCCGGGGAAGATCCGCACCGACGACTGGGTGGCGGCGATGGAGGGCGCGGCCGCCGCCGGCCTCGACGTCACCTCGACGATGATGTACGGCCACGTCGAGACGGTCGCGCACCGCGCGCAACACCTGAAGGTGATCCGGGACCTCCAAGACCGCACGGGCGCGATCACGGAGTTCGTTCCGCTCTCCTTCATCCACCAGAACACCCCGCTCTACCGGCGCGGCGTCGTCGACTCCGGCCCCTCGCACGCCGAGGACGAGCTCGTGGTCGCGGTCGCGCGGCTCTTCTTAGACAACGTCGATCACGTCCAGGCGTCGTGGGTGAAGTCGGGCGACGCCCACGGGCTCAAACTCCTCAACTGCGGCGCGGACGACTTCATGGGCACCATCCTCTCGGAGGAGATCACCAGCCGCGCGGGCGGCGAGTACGGCGAGTACCGCTCGTTCGACGACTACGTCGAGATGATCACGGCGATCGGCCGGACCCCGGTCGAGCGCTCGACCGACTACCGGACCCGGCGCCGGATCGACCCCGACGACGGGCCGCACGGCCCGCGTCTCGGCCCCCGCGCCGACGGGACTCCACTGCTCGCGAACCGCTCGTCCGACGGCGGACGCGGCGGCGGCGCGGTCGGAACGCCGCCGGCCGACGCCGACGACTGAACCGGCTCCGACGGATCGGTTAGCGGCCGAACACGTTCCGCCGGACCCCTGACGACTC
The DNA here is from genome assembly GCF_005435035.1 of Halorubrum sp. SD690R. Lineage (NCBI taxonomy): Archaea > Methanobacteriati > Methanobacteriota > Halobacteria > Halobacteriales > Haloferacaceae > Halorubrum > Halorubrum sp. SD690R. The sequence continues at coordinate 93,636 of NZ_SGTV01000014.1, forward strand.
TCATCGAGTGGGAACCCCCGGTACGCCCTTTGTTATGTCACACGTCACCACGTGTGAGATGACCGCACCCGACGCACAGCCGGTCGGCCGCTCGGGAGAGAGCAACGGCGACGGCCGCGGAGAGAGCCTCGACGCGCCCTCGCTGACGCGCTCCGACGAGCGGCTGTTGGCGTACCTCGACGACGTGGGGACGGACTACCCGGCCTTCGTCGCGAGCAACACGGGACTGTACGCCGACCACGTCGAGTCGCGGCTGGAGGCGCTCGCGGCCGCGGGGCTCGTCGAGCGCGTGACCGGAGAGGCCGTCTACCGTCTCACCGACGCGGGGCGGGCGGCGCTCCGCGACGACTGCCCGCGCTGGTCGGACTGAGGCGGAGGGCGCTCTGCGGGCCGCGGCGCCCGACTACCGCCCGAGTTCCGCGTGCGCCGACGAGAGGTGGCGGGAGCCGAGCGCCGCGAGCAGCGACAGTTCGCCGGCGAGCGCGCAGACCGCGATCGACTCCGCGAGCGCGTCGGCGTTGCTGCCGGCGGGGTCGCCGCCGCCGGCGACGCCGAGGATCTCCAGGCTCGCCTGCTGGGTCGGGAGCTTCGTCCCGCCGCCGACCGTCCCCACTTCGAGACTTGCCAGCGAGACGGAGACGTAGAGGTCGCCGTCGGCGGTCGTCTCGGCGGTCGTGATCGCGTTCGCCCCCTCGACGACCTGCGCCTCGTCCTGCCCGGTGGCGAGGAACATCGCCGCGACCGCGTTGGCGACGTGGGCGTTGAAGCCGAGCGCGCCCGCCTTCGCGGAGCCGACGAGGTTCTTCCGGGTGTTGATCTCAGCGATCGCCTCCGGGGTCGTGTGGAGGCGCTCCTCGACGGTCTCGCGTGGGACCGTCGCGTCGGCGACGACCGAGCGCCCGCGCCCCTCGACGGCGTTGATCGCGGCCGGCTTCTTGTCCGAACAGAGGTTCCCCGACAGCGCGACAAGCGAGGCGTCCGTCTCCGCCTCGATAACGTCGCAGGCCTCTCGGGTCGCGATGGTTGCCATGTTCATCCCCATCGCGTCTTTCGTGTCGTAGCGGAACCGGCAGAACACGTTGTTGCCGACGACGTACGGCGTCACGTCGAGCAGTTCGCCGTGGCTCGTCGTCGACTCCGCGGCCTCGCGCAGCGCGGGGACGTTGTCGCGCAGCCACGCGACGAGCGCCTCGGCCTCGGCGACGCCAGCGACCCGGAAGACGGGCGCGCGCGTCATCCCGCTCTTCGTCACGCGCGCGGTCGCGCCGCCGGCGTCCTCGACGACGGAGCAGCCGCGGTTGATCGACGCGACCAGCGCGCCCTCGGTGGTCGCCAGCGGCAGGTAGCGCTCGGCCGTCCCCGCGCCGCCGTCGACGGTCACCGGACCGGCGACGCCGACGGGGACCTGGACCCCGCCGAGGGTGTTCTCGATGTTCGAGCCGTGGACCGCCGCGGCGTCGAACGCGTACTCGCCGAGCGGGTCGAGGTCGGCGTCGGTCGCCTCCGCGACGAGCAGCCGGCGCGCGGCGGCCGCGGCGTCGGCGTCGGCGTGGTCTTCCAGCTCGTGGAAGCGGAGGTCGCCGTCGCGGACCCGGGTCGCGAGGTCCGCGGGAGTCGGTTGCGACATGCCGCCCTCTCCTCGCGGCGGGCGGTAATTACTGTCGGTTCGGCGGGCCTCCCGACGCGAGCGGGGCGGACCGACGGGGCGAGCTACCGGCCGACGAACCCCGAGAGCCGCTCGCGGAGCGACTCGCCGCCGAGCTTGAGGTAGTAGGCGTCCCCCCCGTCCTCGTAGTAGTCGTCGATGCGGCGGATCACCTCGAAGCCGAGGTGCTCGTAGAAGCCGAGCGCCTGCCGGTTGGTCGTGCGGGCGTGACAGGTGACGGACCGGTGGTTCTCCGCGACGTCGGCGATCAGGCGCTCGGCGTGGCCGCGGCCGCGGTGATCGGGGTGAACGGCGAGAAAGAGGATGTAGCCGTCGCGCCGGACGGAGGCGAACGCGACGAGCCGGTCGTTCTCGACGAGGAGGTGGGCGGTCGACCGGCGGTACGCGTCGACGAAGAAGCCGCGTCGCTGTCGGAGGACGCCCTCAGCGGACCGAATCTGCTCTTTGAGCTCCCACGCGGCGGTCGCGTAGTCGGACTCGCCGGGCGGGTCGGTCCGTTTCTCGACGTTGACGCTCACTGCGATGACCTAACACGCGGGCGGAATATAACTCCACCGCCAGCGGGGACCGTTGCGGGCGGTAGCTCCGCTCTCAACGGGTCGGGACCGTATCGAAGGCCGGGTCCGAGGCGGGTCGGTACCCGGACCGCCTGCGGACGCCGGCGCGGGTCGAGCGCTCGACGGAAACGTTTTGTCGCGGTCGCGCGTGGTCGCGATCAATGACCGACGAGTCGTCGGGGGTCGAGCTGCTCCGACGGGCCTTCCTCACCGGCGTCGCCGTCATCGTCCCCGCCGTCATCACGCTGGCCGTGCTCGCGTTCGCGTTCAACGCGGTGTACGACTACCTCGACGCGTTCTCCTCGGCGGTCGTGGCCGTGACGCCGGGAGCCGGACTCCCGGTGATCGGCGCGGTCTCCCGCGAGACCGCGATCGAGGTCGCGACGCCGGTCGTGTTCGTGGCCGCGATCCTCCTCGTGGGCGCCGGCGTCGAGTCCTCGCGGTACGGCGAGCGCGCGGTCGACTACGTCGACGACGCGGTCGAGCGGGTCCCGGGCGTCGGCTCCGTCTACCAGGGGTTCCGACAGATGAGCGACGCGATGCTCGACTCGGAGGGCGGGAACTTCCGCGAGGTCGTCCTCGTCGAGTTCCCGACCGAGGAGACGTACACGCTCGCGTTCGTCACGAGCGAGACCCCCGACGTCATCGCGGACCACGCGGACGGCGAGGGCGACGGGATGCGAACGCTGTTCATGCCGATGGCCCCGAACCCGGTGATGGGCGGCCACGTCGTCTTCGTCCCCGACCGCCGGGTCGTCGACGTCGAACTGACCGTCGACGAGGGGATCCGCGCGCTGGTCACGAGCGGGGTCGCGCTGGAGGAGGTCGCGGCCGACCTCGACGACGTCGACCCGGATGACCTCCGCCCCGGCGCGCCGGAGCGGACCATCGACGCCCGGTTCCCGGCGGACGGGCGACCGGAGAACGCGGAGGAGCCCCGCGACGAGAGCGGCGGAGAGGGTCGAAAGGGCGGTGGAGAGAGCCACAAGACCGGCGGAGAGAGCCGCGAGGGCGGCCGAAGCGTGGACGAGCGATGACCTACGAGCTCCGCGACCACACCGCCGACGTCGCCGTCGAGGCGACCGCCGAGACCCCCTCGGCGCTGTTCGCCGCGGTCGCCGACGGACTTACGGCCGCGAGCGCGGAGTCCGTTCCGGCGACGGGCGGCGAGCGGTTCGAGCTAACGGTCACCGCCGAGAGCCGCGAGGCGCTGCTGTTCGACTACCTCGACCGGCTGATATACGAGCGCGACGTGCGGCTCGTGCTCCCGGCCGATCACCGCTGTACGGTCGCCGAACCGGACGACGGGAACGGCGAGGACGACCCCGCGGAGCCGGGCGAGTGGCGGCTCGCGGCCAGCGCGCGCGGCGTCCCGCTCGGCGCGGTGGCCGCCCGAGAGATCAAGGCCGTCACCTACTCCGAGATGGCTCTCGAACGCCGCGGCGACGAGTGGTACGCGTACGTCGTGTTCGACGTGTGAGGCCGTGCCTCCCGCCTCGGAGCCGGCCGTGAGGAACCATTATAGTCATCGGGGATATTGTTAACATATGTCACGCTCAGAGCGGAGCGACGGGATCGGATCGACGGTGACGGAGCGGCGGTGGCGCGCGGGGGCGAGCGGCGGGCTCGTGGCCGGCGCCGCGATGGGCGCCGTGTTACACTTCGGTCTCGGGCTCATGCCGACGATCGGCGCGCTGGTCGGGGTAGAGACGGTCCTCGTCGGGTGGGCCGTCCACCTGTTCAACAGCGCGCTGTTCGGTGCGCTGTTCGTCGCCGTCTTCGACCGCCCCTTCTTCGCGGAGCTCCGGGGAGATGTCGGCGGGTGCCTCTCGCTCGGCGTCGTCCACTCCGCGCTGCTGGGCGTGCTCACCGGCGGCCTGCTGTTGCCGGCCGCGATCGCGATCGAGGGCGCGACCGCGCTGCCGGTGCCGACGCTCCCGGTGCCGGGACTGACGGCCAGCTTCGAGTTCGGCGCGGTCATCGCGGTCGCGCACCTGCTGTACGGGCTCGTCCTCGGCCGAGTCTTCGCCGCGTTCACGCTCGCCGAGGGCGCGATCGGCTGGCTCCCGATCGACCCGCTCGACCAGTAGGCGGTCGCGGTCGGGCGACGGGCGTCAATCTCGACGGACTCGCTCGCGTCGCCGCCCGCTGACGCAACGCCCTTGCCTCCCCGCGTCGAACGCCGGGTATGACAACGCGCGAGTTCGATGGGATCCGACTGGAGAAGGTGCGCGAGCACGTCTGGGAGGTCCCCCGCGAGGGCGACATGAACGTCCCCGCCCGGGTCCTCGCCAGCGAGTCGCTGCTCGAGGAGATTGGCGACGACGACTCGCTCCAGCAGTTGAAAAACGCCACTCACCTTCCCGGCATCGTCGAGCCCGCGCTCTGTATGCCCGACGGGCACCAGGGGTACGGCTTCCCGGTCGGCGGCGTGGGGGCTATCGACGCCCGAACCGGCTGTATTTCGCCGGGAGCGGTCGGCTATGACATCAACTGCGGCGTCAGAATGGTGCGAACGAATCTCACCTACGACGACGTGCGCGGCCGGGAGGAGGAGCTGGTCGACGCGCTGTTCGAGGCCGTCCCGTCGGGACTGGGCGGCGGCGGCGTGATAGACGGCGACGCCGACGCGATCGAGGGCGCGCTCGAACGGGGCGTCGAGTGGGCGGTCGAGGAGGGGTACGGGATCGAGAGCGACCTCGCGCGCTGCGAGGACGAGGGGCGTCGCCCCGACGCCCGGCCGGAGTACGTCTCCCAGAAGGCGATGGACCGCGGCCGGAACCAGATGGGGTCGCTCGGTTCGGGCAACCACTTCCTGGAGGTCCAGCGCGTCACCGACGTGTTCCGCGGGGACGTGGCCGAGGCGTACGGCCTCGAAGCGGACGGCATCGTCGTCTTAATCCACTGCGGGAGCCGCGGGCTGGGCCACCAGACCTGTAACGACTACCTCCGGCGGATCGAGCAGGAGCACGACGGCCTGCTCGCCGAGCTCCCCGACAAGGAGCTCGCGGCCGCGCCGGCCGGCTCCGACCTGGCCGACGAGTACTACGGCGCGATGGGCGCGTGCATCAACTTCGCGTGGGTGAACCGCCAGCTGATCACGCATCAGGCGCGCGAGACGTTCGGCCAGGTGTTCGACGCCGACCCGATCGAGGACCTCGGGATGGAGCTGCTGTACGACGTGGCGCACAACATCGCCAAGAAGGAGACCCACGAGGTCGGCGTCGACGCCGAGGGGCGCCCCGCCGTCGGCGACGCGGCCGTCGACCGAGCGGAGCGCGAGCTGTACGTCCACCGCAAGGGCGCGACGCGGGCATTCCCCGCCGGCAACGGGGACGTGCCCGAGGCGTACCGCGGGGTCGGCCAGCCCGTCATCATCCCCGGCAGCATGGGCGCGGGCTCGTACGTCCTCCGCGGCGGCGAGGAGTCGATGGGCGCCTCGTTCGGCTCGACCGCCCACGGCGCGGGGCGGCTGATGAGCCGCACGCAGGCGAAACAGGAGTTCTGGGGCGGCGACGTACAGGACGACCTCAAAGACGGCCAACAGATCTACGTGAAGGCGCAGTCCGGTGCCACCATCGCCGAGGAGGCCCCCGGCGTCTACAAGGACATCGACGAGGTGATCCGCGTGAGCGACGAGCTCGGCATCGGCGACAAGGTCGCCCGCACGTTCCCGGTCTGTAACATCAAGGGGTGACGACGGGCC
>NZ_SGTV01000148.1:0-435 GCF_005435035.1 Halorubrum sp. SD690R
TCGTCGGTCAGGTCGATCTCGCGGGCGGCCCAGTTCTCCTCGGCGTGACCGTGGTCGGCCGCCTTCGGGATCGGCGCGACGCGCTCCTTGGAGAGCAGCCACGCGAGGCTCACCTGCGCGGGGGTCGCGTCCTGCGCCGCGGCGACCTCGCGGAGCGCGTCGACGTCGGCGACGCGGTTGCGCGCGATCGGCGAGTAGGCGACGAGCCAGTGACCGTCCTCGACCGCGTACTCGCGGAGCCGCTCCTGTTGGAGCAGGGGGTGACACTCGACCTGGTGGGCGAACACGTCGTGGTCGAGGCGGTCAATCGCCTCGTCCAGTTGGTCCGGCTCGAAGTTCGAGAGCCCGATCCGGTCGATCACGCCGTCGTCGACGAGGTCGTCGAGCGCGGGCAGCGTCTCCTCGGGGTCGTAGCTGTTGATCGACCTGCTGTAC
>NZ_SGTV01000149.1:0-364 GCF_005435035.1 Halorubrum sp. SD690R
TCCACTGCCGGGCACGGTTTTCCATCTCCTCACGCTGTTCGGGGTCCGACCACGAGTCCGAAAGGCGCTGGAGCAGGTCGCCAAAGCCCGGCTGGCCGCGCTTTTCCTCTGGCGGGAAGTACGTCCCAACGTAGAACGGCTCGCCCTCCGGCGTCAACCAGGCCGACAGCGGCCACCCGCCGCCGCCGGTGACCTGCTGGCAGATGCTCATGTACACGGAGTCGAGGTCCGGTCGCTCCTCGCGGTCGACCTTTATCGGGACGAAGTGTTCGTTGAGTTGTTCGGCAATTTCCTCGTTCTCGAAGCTCTCCTCTTCCATGACGTGACACCAGTGACACGCCGCGTAGCCGATAGAGAGGAAGAT
>NZ_SGTV01000150.1:0-433 GCF_005435035.1 Halorubrum sp. SD690R
GCCGGTTGACGCAGCGGAGCATCGTCGACTTCCCGGAGCCGGACGGCCCGATCAGGACGGTCACGTCGCCGCGGTCCATCCCGAAGGAGACCTCGTCGAGCACCTGCTCGTCGCCGTACCACTTCGAGACCTCGCTCACGCGGAGGAAGCCGTCGTCAGTCACGCCGACTCACCCTCCGGGATCGCGTAGCGGGTGCCGAGGTAATCGAGCGCGCGGTTCGTCGTGAACGTGAGGACGAAGTAGATGGCACTGATGAACAGGATGACTTCGAGGACCGCGGTCGTCTGCTCCGTGAACAGGTCGTAGCCGCGGGTCAGAAGCTCCGCGAGGCCGATCGCGAAGACGATGCTCGTGTCCTTCAACACGATGGTGAACTCGTTTTGGAACCCCGGGATCGACCGGCGGAGCGCCTGCGGAACGACGACGTAGCGG
>NZ_SGTV01000151.1:0-432 GCF_005435035.1 Halorubrum sp. SD690R
GCTATTGGTATCTTCGTCGACGCTGTCGGTGGTGTACTCTAATTTCACCTCTCGTTCTTCGGAACTCTGATTTTTTACGTTGAATGCAGGCTTATCGTACGGAGTCTGGCTGAAAAGATCGTTATAGACAGGATCAGTGGCGGCCTCATTCGCTTCAACCTCACCGATTTGATACCTGGAATTAGGGTTAACTCCATCCGCACTACCGTTTGCAGTGAAATCAATAACGAGCTCGCCCTGGCCGTTCTGTCGGATGATTTCACCACTTTCCTCCGTGTCGCTGAGAGCAATCAGAGCGCTATCGTCGGAGGTCACATTAATATTTGAGTCCCGACTTGTGCTCATCGCGGTGAACGCACCCTGCCTGTTGCAGCTGCCGAGCCGGCAGCGAGCGATCCGATCCCGATCATGAATTTACGTCGTTCCATGGTT
>NZ_SGTV01000152.1:0-431 GCF_005435035.1 Halorubrum sp. SD690R
GAAGGAGTACATCATCTCGCTCCAGGAGGACGGCCGGTACGTGATCGAGATGGCCGACGACTACGGCATCGACGAGTAGCTGGGTGACCCCACCTCTCTTTCCTCTCCACCGCTTTCCCCCACGCCGACCGCTTCAGCAACCGTTAACAGCCACGCGGTCGCAGGTGGCGGTATGAGCACGGCGACGAAGATCGTCACCAGCACAGTCGGCCTGTCCGCGCTTCTGGCGTTCGCGCTCGTCTTCCAGATCGTCCTCTCGGCCTGATGTTCGCCGAGCGGACGCTCTCCCCGGCGGTCGAGCGGCTGCACAGCGAGCTCGCGCCCGAGGTGCTCGTCCTCGACGCCGAGCAGGACTTCGAGACGCTCCCGCCGGCGGTCGCGGAGGAGTTGGGGCTGCTCGTGGACGCGCTCGACCCCGCCAGCTACCCAGA
>NZ_SGTV01000153.1:0-429 GCF_005435035.1 Halorubrum sp. SD690R
TTCCAGAGGTCAAGACGGCCGTCCGCGACACCGAGTACAACACCGCGAGTGAGCGTGCGGACCGCGCCCGACTCGCCGCAACACGAAGCGAAGTCCATACCACATTAGACACATGAAACTCGTCGCAGTCACCTCCTGCCCGACTGGGATTGCACACAGTCAAATGGCAGCGGAGAACCTCGAACAGACAGCCGAAGAACAGGGGCACGATATCAAGGTAGAAGTACAGGGCGCGATGGGTGCGGAGAACGAGCTCTCCGACTCGGATATCGAGTCCGCCGACGCCGCCATCATCGCCTCGGACACGTCGGTCAGTCAGGACCGGTTCGGCGGTATTCCGCTAATTAAAGGCACAGTCAAAGACGCTGTTAACGACGCCGAAGGCATGATCGCTGATGCGATTGCGGCTGCTGACGGCGACGCATCGGA
>NZ_SGTV01000154.1:0-413 GCF_005435035.1 Halorubrum sp. SD690R
CTTTAGGTTAGAGTGTGATTAGCAAGTATGTCCACGCTTGACGCCGCCACTCTTGACGACCTCCGCGACGCTCTCGCGGAGGTCGAAGATAAAAAGCCGACACAGCGGCTAATGGCGGTGATCAACTATCTTGAAGAAGACGATGCAACGATGGCGGAGGTTGCTGAACGATACGGATACACCGGTCCATGGTTGTCTCGGTGGGTTGGCCGGCTCGACCGGCTCGCTGATGAGCCGGTCGAGCAAGTCGCCTACGACGATCCGCGCGAAGGCAGACCGACCGAACTCTCTGATGAACAGCACAAGCGGTTCGTCAAGGCACTTTACGAATCACCCGAGGAAGTAGGATTAGACGCGCCCGCGTGGTCTGTTCCACTAGCCCGTCACTATCTCGCCGAAGAGTTTGATGTTGA
>NZ_SGTV01000155.1:0-370 GCF_005435035.1 Halorubrum sp. SD690R
GCGACCGCACCGCAGACACGCTCCGACCGCCTGCCGGTTGTGAGAACAGCAGATCCCCGGACGGCGTAATCATTTTATCGCTAGACGTGGTTTGCCCGGGTAGCAGCGTTTCCATAGGTGAAATCCTATTCTTCAGACAGGTTTTCACCTGAAACAGCCGTTCGATGAGAACTGCGAACTGATCGGCCCGCGCAGTCCCAGAGGGATCTTTGAGCCGATGTGTTATTCAGGTTGTACACTTGAAAACAGGCATGATCGGTACAGGAACCCTTATTATCGCAATTACGTTCACCGTTGTGATGATGCTGACTTTAGCTATGCTGCTACGATTGCTGAAGAATTCTCGTGGGCTGTGAGTCCCCTGTATTGA
>NZ_SGTV01000156.1:0-349 GCF_005435035.1 Halorubrum sp. SD690R
TTGGGCCAGTTATCGAGGAAGCAGACGACCTCTCCCAGCCGCTGGGAGAGGTCTGGACCGATGGACTGCCAGCTTACCGAGGCATGGAGCACGATCACCAATACGTTGTCCACGACGAGAGGTACGTGTCCGACAAAGGCGTCCACACGAACCAGGTAGAGTGCCTCTGGTCACTGCTCCAACCGTGGTTGGCGAAGTTCCGCGGCCTGTCCAAGCAGGGCTTGGAACAGGCCGCTCGGACCTACGGCTTCCTCCGGTCACTGAACCTTACTGGGGCACCGATCCACAGTCTCGTGGACTGTATCGCTGTCAATGTATTCCGCTAGTTCCGCCAGTCTACCGAAGAGCG
>NZ_SGTV01000157.1:0-322 GCF_005435035.1 Halorubrum sp. SD690R
TTGGATCGCTCACCCATTGCGGGTAGATATCCTGGTACCGTTCAGGCAGTTCTCCGTCATCTCGATCCGTCTCCGCAAACGACAGCTGGAGCCGGTAGCCAGCATCCGTCATCGCGACGATTCCAGCGTCGACGAGGTCGGGGAGGTGGTCACGAAGCGAGCGAGCCGACACGCCGGCTCTCTCGGCGAGTGCTGACTGCGTCAGGAATTCTTCAGCGCCCGCGAGTGCCACAAGGGCCTTTCGCGGCGTTGACGACGCATCTCGGAGTACCTGCTCTGGGGACAGTGCTGCGATGATGCGTCGGAGTTCTACAGAGCGGAT